>JANRMD010000145.1:0-12629 GCA_033761895.1 Pirellulaceae bacterium
GATCAGAAGGTAGTCGAAACGCTGCTGGTCAGCCAACTTGGCAACTTCAATCAGTAAGTCCTCTCTGAGTGTGCAGCAAATGCAACCGTTGGTCATCTCAACCAGTTGTTCTTCGCTGCGGCTGAGCGCCGCTTCGCCACCTCGGACGAGTGCAGCGTCGATATTGATTTCGCTCATGTCGTTCACAATTACCGCCACTCGCAAGCCCTCGCGGTTGGCCAAGACATGATTGAGCAGAGTCGTTTTCCCCGCTCCAAGAAAACCAGATAACACAGTCACAGGCAGTTTAGGCATTGATTCCTCGTTTACTGATTAATATTTGTTTGTTAAGTTAAGCTCGAGTATTCGTCGCAAGAGCATTCCCCGCCTCTCAGCGCATTGCACATTGCACATTGCACATTGCTCATTTGCTCGTGCTCGTACTCGATTCGATTCGATTCGATTCAAACTCCCGCGCAGGCTTTGCTTCAAACATCGTCCACAAGCACTACCGAAGGAGTTGGCGGGTTTTCGGAGCGCGGGCGTCCTCGCCCGCTGAACCCGCCAACTGGCTCGACTACACCAACCCTAACCACCATGAGCCCGATGCGGGCGAGAACGCCCGCGCTCTAATCAGCCTCGGCAGCTTATCCCCCGACGGCCACAACTCGTGTGGGAGTGCCACCTACATTCAGCTTGGCTTGCACATCGAGATCTTTCAGTCCCACGACCCAGATCGAACCGTTGCCAGGATTGGTGAGCATGGCGAAGCGACGGCTGGGGGTGATGGCGATTTCGTGATGGCCGCCGTGACCTTCGATCTTGCTAGCGCCGACTTCGATGGTCTTGGCCACGACCGCATCGCTTAGGTTTCCGTCGCTGTTCGCATCCAGCTCAATCGCAAGCAGTTTCTCTGTTTGCTGGCCATCTTTAGATTCTTGGAAAATGAAGACGTAGTGCTTGCCGGTTGCGGTCTTTACAGCGGTCGGAGTGGTGGCAGTTGTTCCAGCCGGTAAGTTCAACGGGAACTTGATCACAGAGGGCTTGGCGGATTTGGCATCGATCATGCACAGTTGAACTGCTTCGCCGGTGCCGGTCACAAAGAGAACCCAATTCAGGTGATTGGTGAACGCGCCCGTACGCAGCGGTTTGTCGGTTGCGTCTTTGCCAAGCGAGAGGTGGTTTGCAGTGACTTTGGCGGCCGACTTGGTCAGATTAACATCGGCATCGACCCAGCACACACCATCGGAAGGCGCGAAGAAGACTTTGCCTGAATTGGCGGTAGCTCCATGAATACCTCCTGACGGCAGTTGGAACGAGTACCCTTTGCCAGCGCCGCTGGTCAATGGCACAACGTCCACGCGTCCCATTTTGTCCCCTTCGCGGTCGATCCAAGTTGAGTAGCAGACCTGATTATTAACAGCCGCCATGGTGATGTGTCCGCCACCGCCACTAAAGAAGCGGTCCGCAGGTTTGCCAGCGACAAGCGCTTTGGGGTCGACAACGGTGAATCCGTCTTTCTTGTCGTTGGCCAGATAGAACTGGTTGTCATACAGGTACACGTGGGCTGGATTGCCCTGAGTCTTATCGAGTTTGGTCGTTTTGACTTTGGGTTCGGCCGCAAATTTCCAGTGGAAGTGATCGCCATGAGCCTCCTGTTCAACGCCAGAGTCGATGGCGATCCAACCGCTTTGAACGGTACCGTCCTCTTGATCATGCACACCGGTTAGCAGTACGCCTTCGGCTTCTTCCATCTGTACCAAGCTGCATTGTTCTTTGTCTAGTTTTGGAAAGGCGCTGATGTCAGTCGCTTTGATTGTCCAGTCGGTACCTTTTTGGAGATTGCTCCAGCGAACGGAGTTGCTATCGCTGTCTTGCCAGAACAGACGCGTAACGGTTCGCGGTTGTGCAGGAGCCGCTTCGGTGGCGGCTTCTTGTGCAAGGCTGACGCCGCTGGTGAGTAGCAAGGCCGCAACACTGAATTTTTGTAGGTAGTTCTTTTTCATGTGGATTTCCAAAATTGAAGGTGTTGAATATTGAGTGGTCTATTAGGTGGCTGATTGGTTGAATGCATGGTTTGTTGAGTGCATGTTGCGCGAGCCTATGTGAGCGCAGGAATGCAGCAGTTAGGAATCGCCCTATACGGCAATGCAAATTCGCCCGATGGCGCACGTGGCGCGTTCTTGAACATGCAGATACCACCAGCTAGGCAAACCAGCGCTCGATGCGCGAAGTCTGACGATTGTCTGGGTTTAGATGAGAGCAAGGGTGGCTGGTGGGCCCCGAGCCAAGTGAAGCTGTTCGAAGGAGCGTGTATGGCCTTGCCGTTCGATCGGCAGGCATTCAACCAGCGAGCCATCAACTTGCGCAGCCAATGCAAGTCCCGCAAATGGCACACAAGCATAGAAGTGACAAATCAAGCAGCCATCGCAGTTGGAATCGCTTGCGACAATCTGAGTCGATCGATCGGAATGAGGTTGCTTTTCAGTGGAGTGTGCGCGATGGCAATTGCACAGGTGAGGGGCCGCGAAGCATTTCGGCGCGGAAGGACTGATGGCTGTTGGGTCGGAGGCAGCAGAAGTGTTGCACGTAACGTCGAGATTGTGGCGGCAATGGCTATGCCAATGCGGTCCAACCGCAGTTGGAACTCCGTAGAGCACCAATAAAACGTAGGTGATTAGTTTACGATAGAACACAAAGACCCCGCTTGGTGAAGCGGTCCGACCGGCCGAAAGTTTATGCCGCGGCATAGGCCTGGTCAAGAGTTCGGCGGGTACTTTCATTGCGGATCAAGAAAAATTGCTGTCAATATGGATTTGCATAAGGTGTGCGAATGTGTTTCTTTGAGCAATTACACTATCCTCATTACGACCACGCACCCGTTTCAACACCCGCCAGTGCAATACGGGATGGTGATTGGAAGTTGATTCACTTCTCTGAGGACCTGCATGATGAAGTATACAATCTTCGCGAGGATCCTAGTGAACAGCATGATTTGGCTGGCAAGCACCCAGACAAAACCAGCGAACTTGCGCAAAAGCTGCGGGAATGGCTGACTGCGGTTGATGCAGACTTGCCCACGTCGAAATGACGTACTCTTATAAAACTACTCTGGGCTTCATACTGCTTCTTTCATGGCGTATGGTCGCGCTGACCCCGGACACGTAGCCAGCGCTGCCCATGGGACGATCAGATGCGGGGCATCCACCGTTTGGTAACGCTGGCTACGGCGTGGTTTGTAGGTTTAGTGTAGCTACAGCCTGTAGATCCAATAACTGCAAGCAGAACTATTGGATACAGTACAGCCTTGTGCCAGTGCGGATCACGATCGCGCCATCGACGGCGGCGGCACCATAGACAATTGGGTCGCGAGCGGTATCGCGCGAGTCGGTTCGTCTAGCGGCAAAGCTCTCGGCCATGGCTTTGATCTCTGCTTGATCCAACGAGCCGTCTTTGTTGGTATCGATGCGTGCCAACATGGGTTTGAAATCGGCGGGAATCTCATCAGCGTGTAGTACACCATCTGCGTTCGCGTCGGCTTTTGTCAATGCAGCCAACATGCCACCACCGGGACCACGGCCGCCTGCACCACCAGGTCCGCCACGGGGGCCTCCTTCGCCACGGGGGCCGCCTTCGCCACGGGGGCCGCCTTCGCCACGGGGGCCGCCTTCACCTTGTCCGGCGGAGTTGTTCTCTACGTAGGACTCAGGCTTGGGGACATTGTCGCTATCCCAAAGTAAGTTCGAACTTACCAAGTCGAACTTGGGTCCCGAGCGAACCACCTGCGTCTTGCCATCTTTGCCAAAGAAGTAGATGTAGTCTCCGGTCACAATCGGCGTTGCCCAGCACTGCGTACCTAATCGTTCCGTGTACAGCGGTTCGCCGGTCGAGCTGCGGAGGCAGTACAGCACGCCGACCTTGTTCAAGTAGTACACACAGTCGTTGCAGACTACGGGGCTGGCATAATCGCTGATCGCTTTTGAGGCGCGCCAAGCGACACTTGGGCTTTTGCTCGTCCCTGTTTCATTGAGTGCGATGCACAGGTTCGACTTGGCCGCTTCGCCGTCTTCGCCGAATTCGGGTACGCGAGCACCGACGAACAAACTATTGCCTGCGGCTGTTGGTGACGGGACTGAGTTCCCATCCAAACCACCAATCGACCACAGCGACTTGCCGGTAGCGATATCGTAACCGTCGACGGTGCCACCAGAACTGACAACAATTTGTGGCTTGCCTTCGGAACGAACCACGATCGGTGACGACCAGGAACTGGCTGAGTTGCGATCGGTCTTCCAGCTTGTTTCGCCTGAGACCTTGTTGAGCGCGATTAAGTACGACGGGCCTTTGTGCTCCACGTTGATAATCACTGAGTCGTCGGTCTGAGTCGGTGAAGCGCCCAGGCCGTGGTTGTTATCGAATTTGCCGTAGTCGGCGGTCAAGTTGCGATGCCAGATTGGTTTGCCAGAGTGATCAATCGCAAAACAGTCTCCACTTTCGAAGAACGCATACACACCGCGCGCGTCGACGACTGGAGTTGGAGCTGCGCGCGAAGCCATGTAGTTCGAGGCACCCTTAACTGAGGCCGCATTGCGGAAGACCCAGAGTTCGCGCCCAGACTTCAAGTCGAAGCAACTGACGACGCATTCGTCCTTCATTGGCCCTTCAACGCTCGTTACCAGGATGCGATCGTTGTGAATGATTGGCGTGGATTGACCATAGCCGATCAGTTCGTGTTGCCAAGTGATCTTCTGCGCAGTCCACTCCTTGGGGAGCGCGCCTTGAACCACTGAGCTGCCGCCGTTGCGAAATTCGCTCCAAGCGTTTACTACAGGTTCTGCCGCGAGGCTGGAGCAAGCGGCCAACAGGGCCTGCGAGGCGATCCAGGCCACGGCGAAGTGTCGGATGACTTTCATATGCAATCTTTCATCAATAGAGATTTATTGGCATGGGATTTGAGTTTTCGTTTAACGCAACGAAGCTGGGACGTTGGGTAGCGGAATGCGTCAAGCATTTCGTGAGTATTGAGGCGGCGCCGAAAGCCTTGACGGCTTCCTGTACCCAATGATCGACAACCCGTCAAGCATTTCGAGAGTACCGGTAGCCCTCGAAATGCTTGACGCATTCCGCTACGGAATCCGAAATGCTTAACTTCCGCTACCTCATTGAATCGAGGTAGCTCATCAACCCAAAATCTAAGCTGGGCAAAGCACTAATCGGCGCTGCAGCAATTGAGACAATTGTGCGACACTCGACTCCAAAATCTAATGTGGGCAAACCACTAGATGGTACGAATGGCTTTCTTGGGTAGGACTATGTCCACGCGCTCGGGACCTGCAGGCCACTTAACCTTCAGTGGTGACTTGACGGGGTCTGACCAAGGTGCGTTGAGTTGCCATTCTCCGCTGCCAACCGATTCGATCATTGCCGTCAATTCGAGCACTGCGTCGCTTGGCAGCTCGGCACCGTCAACGAACTTCATGGCGATCGTTCCGTTGGCATCGGCAACCCCCTCCAAGACAGGCTTCGGTGCACCTTGATCCGCTCGCATCAAGACGAGTCTCACTTCGAGGGCTGGGACTCCGTCGATCAAGACGCGGCAGGTAAGCGCGTCTGGGACCGTCGGCTTTGCACAACCCCAAAGAGTTGCGCAAAGCGTTAGAGCCAATCCGCTTAGCAAGGTGATTCCATCGAACCGCTTACAGCGAGTTATCGTTGGCAACTTCCCCTCCGTCTCTTGAGAAGATTGCCCACTGGGTGTTGCGATCGATGGTGTCACTGAGCATGCGAACACTGCCGTCACAAGCGGCAATTTGAGCGCCCCCAGTATGCAAACTGCGCGGGGCGAACCAGCCGCGGCCGTGGACGTTCACATCTGGGATGCGACTGTTGGGAGTCAGGTAGCCGTTGGTGACGACTGAAAATGGAACGCCACGAATCCAAGCTTCTGCGCGGCTGCCGCGAAAGGAGGTGATCGAAGCGACGACTGTAGCCAAGTCGGGATTGCGGATGGTACCTCCGCCAAGTGCGAAGCCTGGAACACCAGGTGGATTGGAGCTCGATCCACCCCAGCTTGCAATTTTGCGATGTGGCATGCCGGCGGGTGGAAGGGTTGTTGCTATAAGGTTATCGCCGATCAAAGTTTCTGACAGCATGACGGTATTCGAAGTTCCGTCGGTGATGTCGGCAAAGCGAGCCCACGAATTCTCCCACACGATGCCATCGGTTCGGTAACGATCATCGTAGTGTGTGGAGGTGCCTGAGCCGAGCGAATACATGTAGTTTGTGGCCGCGAACAATCCAGTACCACCACCTGCCAAGTTGGTCGCCCGTGTCGGTTGCTGTGCATCGCTGGGGCACAAGAATGTTGGCACAACTGTGCCCGCTGGGACTGCAAACAGTGGATTCAGTTGAGCGGCAAAGGCTGGTCCGACAAACAGTGGTTGCCTGAAGTCGATGAGGTTCTGCAGATTCGCTTGCTCGATAAACGGTAGCACGCGGGCTTGAGGTGAGAAGGAGCTCGAGCCTGTCAGCCCCGGTAGCCGCTTGAAGGTGCTTTCATAGTTATGTGTTGCCAACGCAATTTGCTTGAGATTGTTTGAGCACCGCATGCGTCGAGCCGCTTCGCGGGCTGATTGTACAGCCGGAAGGAGCAGGCCAACCAAGATGCCGATGATGGCAATAACCACCAGTAGTTCCACGAGTGTAAAGGCAGGACGAAAGTTCTTGCGCATAGTTGATGTCCTTAAATCGAAATATTGATATTGAATTTATAGGTCTCGAAAAAATAGGATGAGCTGGCTGTCGCTAGACACCGTCGGTGCATTCAGTTGGCTGCGATAGCGGCGCACCACCCACGGCCACTGTCACCGTTGATGTTGATGTCACCGTTGATGTTGATGTCACCGTGTCACTGTCGAAACGGAGCCCTGGTGCGCGATTGTGCTTGGAGTAAGGTGGTCGGACCGTATCTTTTGCAGTAATCGCGCACCGTGGGCATATCGCTTCGGTGTTCGGAAAGCATCTAGGTGCTGATTGGTTAGGAACCCAGTTGCATGAGCGCAGCATCCCTACGGACTTATTGCAAACACAATAAGCAAGTGGTTGCGGCAAACAGAATGGGCCTGGCGAGGCGGATTAAGCCAACGCTAAGCCACTTGGTGGACCACGGGCTAGATGAAGTTGGTCGAGTCGGCGGAGTTGACCGTCAGCGGCGATCCGTAGGAATTCAACCAGACAGCCTCGGTCCGAAATGGAGAGGCCGTGTGCGACGAAGGGCGTCGATGAATAGAAATGGCAGATCGAACAGCTGTCGTTATCCGAGTCGTCGCCAGCAATGCAGGTTAGGTTTGCATTGGGGAAACGTTCTTCGCAGGTGGAATGGTCGTGATTGCAGTCGCACTGATTGGAAGCGGCCGTGCCGACCGAATCATGTTCTGAGTGCCCGGGTGCTGAATGAGCATGTGCCGAGTGATCATGTGTGGAATGATCATGTACGGAGGTAGATGCAATCGTGCAAGCAACGTCACAGCCATGATGGCTGTGCCAATGCGGCCCGATAGCTGCCGGTACCCCGTAGAGGGTCAGTAAGACGTATGTAATTAACTTACGATAAAACACAAAGACCCCGCATTGAGATGCGGTCCGACCGGAAGACAGTTTAGGCTGTATAGAAGCAAGGGTCAATAGTCTGAGTCTTATTCCTTAATTAAAGCAGGATGCGAAATTAACGCGTTGGCTTCTTAAAATGAATTCATGCCTCCGATCAATGTGTAGTTGTGATTGCTCAGTTGCTGAAGTGTGCGAGCCTGCTATCGTCGCTCTGTGTGAAGTCAGCGCGAAGTCAGCGTGAAGTCAGTCATCTGCGTACTCGACGTTTGCAAAATCAATCGAGTACGAAAACTTGTCGTGACGACGTCTGGCACTTAACGCTGCTAGACTTCGACTTCGATGGGTGCGAGCACATTCGATTCGCTGGCCGCGCCGGTCCATTTGGGGACTTCGCATTTTGTGGCTCGCCAGCCGCGGTGGGCGACTGTGCCTCGAGTTGCGGAGTTGGCGTTACCTACTAGTCGATACATGGCCGGCGATGGCGAAGCGGGGAGATCGATCGCATCGCCTTCCGGTTCATCGGCAAGCGGCTGAAGGGCAAACATGCGGTTGAGCGTCTTCTGGCTGTCGCGGAGTACTTCGCGAACGGCGGCTCCGATGGCGGCATCCTCCACGCCTTCGAGAGGTTCCATGATCAAGTCAATTAGTCGCGCTTCGCGCTGAAGGGCGCTGAGTAGTGTCAATGCTTCACTCCGTTTAGGGGGTGTTTCAGCGGGCTTTTGCGGAGCTGGGCTTGGTTTTTCAGAGGATTTAGTGGGCGCGGAGAGGCTCTCTTGCGGCTTTTCTGGGGGAGCGGCTAAGGCGGCTCGAACCCGCTCTGCTGACTCGCGACGCGACAAAACGGCGAAGAAAGCACGAAATGCTAAGCCGAGGGACATCAAAGATTCCTACCATATCTGAGGTTGCGAGAAATGAAAAAATAGCTACGATTTCGAGTTCATTGTCGGGGCAACGCGGCTTGTCCCCGCCGATTCCTGGCTTTCCATGGATACCCAGCAAGGTTGTCCAGGTTTCCTGATTCGATTATTACCTGGGCTCGATTGGGTGTCCCGGTGAACGATTCAGGGACGATTCGTGGGTGACGCTGCTAGCGTCAGTCAAATGGTGAGGTTTGAATCGAAGCCGTTGGGACTGACGCTGGCAGCGTCAGCCACGAAAGTATACGGTTTGATGTGAAAAAATGTGAGTAGAGATTGGCTGTGGCGAGTTGTTTCGCGGCCAAAGAATCACGCAGGAAGTTTGCAAGAAGTTTAACAAGCAATGACTATTACCAAAGAGCAAAAGACGAAAGCGATTACCGATTTCCAAAGCAGTGAGAAGGACACCGGTTCATCGGCTGTTCAGATCGCTGTGTTGACACGTCGCATCAATCACTTGACCGAGCATATGCGTGGAAACACGAAGGATTATGCCAGCCGTCGCGGACTACTCCGCATGGTTAGCCGTCGCCGTGGTCTCCTGGATTATGTGCGTCGCCACGATCCACAAGGCTATGTAGATTTGCTCGGTCGGCTGGGTATCCGCAAATAGCGGTTATCCACCAGTGTTAAGCTGCGCTTAGGTCGCTCCCGACGTATTGTTGGCTTGGGGGCGATCCGGAAGTTGTTGGGTTCTAATTGCATAGTGTTGTATTGTTGTGGCGAGCAAGGCGAAGTATGTCCTGCTCGCGTGTGGTGCAGATGCGGTTGCTGGATTTAAAACGAATTTCTCAAAGTTCCAGCTTTCGGCATTTGCCTTTCTGTTTGTCGCTGATCTGCGGCGGTAGACTATTGTCACCTTCAAAGAAGTTTGTGATGGTTCGAGGCCCACTAGCCGCTTGAACCAGTTCTTTTTTATTGCCCCCGACATGGAAGTTGCCATGCTCAAATCAACCAAGCAAGGAGTTGGAAGAAGTGAGATGCTAGAAGTCAGAGGCTAGAAGCTAGACGTTTGATGGTATGAGGCTAGGCTGACTGTCAGAAGTAGAAAACTGTTCGAAGCAACAGTGTACGTCGGATTTAAATCGGTAGTACTCAGAAGAGCTAGATAGAGTCAGATAGTTGGATGTAATCAGCTAGTTGGATGTAGTGTAACAATTGTTGGAATAGGAAAAGTGAAGTGAAGATTAGAGTAGAAAAGCAAATTGGCGCCCAAGTATTGTCGTTTGAAACTGGGCAATTGGCAAAGCAAGCGTCGGCATGTGTGATTGCACAGTACGGCGACACAGTAGTATTGGCTGCTGCCGCAACAGGACCATCGCGTCCTGGAACAGATTTCTTTCCGTTGACCTGTGATTATCGTGAGCGCATGGCTGCGGCTGGTAAGTTTCCTGGCGGCTTCTTGAAACGAGAAGGCCGGCCAACGATGAAAGAAACGTTGACCAGTCGTTTGATCGACCGCCCGATTCGTCCATTGTTCCCCAAGGGCTTCAACGACGAAGTTCAAATTCAAAGTTTGGTACTCAGTAGCGACCTGCAGAACGATGGCGACATCTTGGCGATGAACGCCTCCACCGCCGCTCTGTCGATCAGTTCACTGCCGTTCCAAGGACCTATTGCTTCGGTTCGCGTCGCCAAGGTTGACGGAGTATTGATTCCGTTCCCGACCAGCGATCAATTGGATGAAAGCGAATTGGATCTGATCGTTTCAGCTAGCGAAAAATCGATTTTGATGATCGAAGGTTTCGCTCAGGAAATGCCTGAAAACGAAATGGCTGAGGCGATCGTCTTTGCGCATGGCGTCATTCGCGAAATCATTGGGCTGATGCATCAACTTGTTCAACGAGTTCAACCGCAGAAGATTCATTTTGAATACGCCGGCGATAACGGACTGGGCGAGCGTCTGCGTAATACGTATTACGATCGCTTCCGCACCGCCAAGCAAACCGAAGGCAAGCACGCTCGGGCTGATGCCGTCAAGGCTCTGAAGGCTCAAGCGATCGCTGAATTCATTCCAGATCCGAATGCTGAAGGGGCGATTACGGCCGCAGCATTTGGTACCGCTTGGAGCGAACTTGAAGAGCGCATCGTTCGCGATCTAATTCTGGGTGGCACACGTCCTGACGGTCGCGACCACACCAGCTTGCGTGCGATTGAGTGCGAGACCGATGTGTTGCCTCGCACCCACGGTTCGGCGATTTTCCAACGGGGTGAGACTCAGGCTTTCATCACGGTGACGCTCGGAACCGGACGTGACGAACAACGTGTCGATGGCTTGGTCGAAGAGTACAGCAAGAAGTTCATGCTGGACTACAACTTCCCATCGTTCTCTGTTGGCGAATGCCGTCCAATCCGTGGTCCAGGTCGTCGCGAAATCGGTCACGGCGCTTTGGCAGAACGCAGCGTCGCTCCTGTGCTACCTGATCACGAAGATTTTCCATACACCGTTCGCGTTATCAGCGATATCCTCGAATCGAACGGCTCGTCATCGATGGCCAGCGTGTGCGGTGCCACACTTGGTTTGATGGCTGCTGGTGTTCCGCTGACCAACCCAGTGGCTGGGATTAGCATCGGCTTGGTGAAGAACAGCGATCAGCACTGGGTCCTATTGACGGACATCATTGGTGACGAGGATCACTTCGGCGATATGGACTTTAAGGTTGCTGGTACGCCCGAAGGTGTGACTGGTATTCAGTTGGACCTCAAGATCGACGGGATCAGCGAAGACATCGTGCGTGCTACACTCAAGCAGGCTCGTGAAGCCCGCATGGAAATCCTGCGCAAGATGTTGACTGCGATCCCACGTCCACGCACCGAAACCAGTCGCTATGCGCCACGCTTGCTCCGTACCAAGATCGATTCGGACAAGATCGGCATGCTGATCGGCCCGGGCGGAAAGAACATTCGTTCGATTCAAGAAGATACCGGTGCTACGATCGATGTGGATGATGATGGAACCGTGGTAGTAGCAGCCGCTGACGCAGAGAGCGCAAAACGCGCTCTGGCTCGCGTTGAAGCTTGCACCGCGACGGCTCAAATCGGCCGTATCTATGACGGCATCGTCAGCAGCGTGCGCGATTTCGGTGCGTTCGTCGAGATCCTGCCTGGTCGCGATGGCTTGTGCCATATCAGCGAGCTGTCGAGCGGTTATGTTTCCAGCGTTGATGACATTTGCAAAGTCGGTGATGCGATGAAGGTCATCGTCATCGATATCGATGATCAAGATCGCGTGAAGCTCAGCCGTCGTCGTGCGCTGGAAGAACTCGGCATTGAAGACGAGTTCGCTGGTGCCAGCGAAGGTGAAGAAGGTGCTGAGCGCGAACCACGCGGTGAGCGACCGAGCCGTGGCTTTGGTGAAGGTGGCGGAGATCGCGGCCCACGTCGTGATGGACCACGCGGTGGTTCACGAGGCGGTGGCGGTGGAAACCGCGGTGGATCACGAGGCGGTGGCGGCGGCGGACGTCGCTAATCGTTGCGATTAACTCTCAAAAGATTAACTCTTAAAAATAGAAAGGCTATCTCGGTTGAGGTAGCCTTTTTTCATTGCCACAGCCTGAATTCGATGAGTGAGCTGGGCTAGGCAAACGCTGGACCTCTGGTCCGTAAACCTCAAAGCAGCGCAACATCAAATTGCGTCAGCGAGGGACCTTTCTGCATTGCCAAGTCGACGTTGTAACTCGGTCCCTCGCTAACGCTTCGGGTTGCGAAAGGCCGACGCTCGCAACATCAGTACTAACGCTTCGGGTTGCGAAAGTACGACGCTCGCACCATCAAAACTGAAGCTTCGGGTTAGTGTTCTTCTACACTTCTTTTAGATCGACTTTTGCAGCAAGATGCTAGTGGAGCGTCAAGCTTTAATATTAGGGTGGCACGCCCCTGAGGCTCTGCGAAGGGCGTGTCGAATGACGCTGGAACCACGCCCTTCGCAGAGCCTCAGGAGCGTGTCACGCAAACCCGATTACCCTAAGATTAAATCGTGACATTCCACTAGTGGATTGTCCAAATTAGATTTTGGGGTTAGGCACATTAACCGATGTGCGTTAGCACCGGTTTCCGCAATAAGAAAACCGCGGCTAACGCCGTGCGGTTAATAGCGCTCGAGTGCGATCAACCCAAAAATCTAAT
>JANRMD010000146.1:0-15539 GCA_033761895.1 Pirellulaceae bacterium
CCCGGAGTACCGGGGCGATGGGGAGTTCCTTCGTTCGTGACTGTGTTGCCTGAAGAGGAACAAAAGTTACATAATCGGATTCTGTCTTATTGCTATTTGTCGCACAGCCCAGGCAGAGCCTGGGAACGATAGCCAACTTGGCCCGATCTAAAGCCTTGAAGGCATCTACCCGACTTGATACTGCTCGATGCCATGCTAACGAGAATTAGCAGTTTTCATGTTTGTCGCACACTCAAAAACGACCATCAACTCTCAAAAATCAGTGTTCTCATGACTCCCCTAGCTCACCACGACGCCATCCAAAGCGGCATTGAAGCGGGCGCTGATGACTTTCTATCCAAGCCGCTCGACAGGTGTGAATTGTTCAAGCGTATCGAAGCCTTGTTACAGCTCCGCAACATTATCGGTACTTGAGTGATCGCCTTTTGAAATCTTCGCGCCAGGACGCCCGCGCTCCAGAACCTAGATTGCAATGAATTTTGGGACTGCTGCACACTGCTTAATTACTCGAGTTTGATTTCGAGTTAAAATCGGCTCTTTCAACCAGCGACCCTCTCCACCATCGCTTAGGAGTACCCCATGAATTCATTGCCACGTCGCCAACTACTCAAACTAGGTGCCTGCGCCGCACTCATTCCAACTCTTCCGACCCTGGCCTCCGCCTCGCCTCTTCATATGCCGCTCAATGACGCGGATCCATGGAAAGGCTTGAAAGTCGGAGTGGCAACTTATACTTTGCGAGAACTGCCAATCGAGGACGCCATCAAAGCGGTGAAGCGTGTCGGTCTCAACTATGTTTCGATCAAGAATGTCAGGAACCACATCGATCTATCGCACACGACTGAAGAGCGTAAACAGCGTGCGCAGATGTTTCGAGACGCGGGAGTTACACCGCTGAGCGTGGGCAACGTATCCATGCGTAAGGGCGAACAGGAAATCCGAACTGCTTTTGAATACGCTCGCGATATCGGCGTTTCAACCATCGTTTGCGCACCCAGTCATGATGCGATTCCAATCCTCGATAGAATGGTCAAAGAGTTTGATATCAAGCTTGCGATCCACAATCATGGCCCCGAGGATAAGGGCTTCTTCCCCTCACCTTACGATGTGATGCGCGCGGTAGAGAAGTTTGACAAACGTATCGGACTTTGCATCGATGTGGGCCACACGGCTCGCGCAGGCGTGGATCCAGCTGAATCGCTCATTCAATGCCAAGAGCGACTGTACGATGTGCACATGAAAGATATCTCAGCTTTGGGTGACAAGAATACGCCAATCGAAGCGGGCCGCGGTATCCTTGACTCCAAAGCGATTCTCGCAGCCCTGCTGAAGATCAAATACCAGGGCTTGGTGGGCTTTGAATACGAAAAAGACGGCAAAGATCCCGTCCCAGGGCTCGCTGAATCGGTTGGCTACAACAAAGGCCTGCTCGCCGGGATGTAGCCTGATCGCCCATGCACCGTCGCAGCACTGGGCCGTCGCAGCACTGGGTCGACGCGGCACTGGGCCTTTTGCCCCGAGCTGCCGCCATTGCGCTACGAAAGGATAGCGGTCTGATTACAATAAGGCGGTCGTATACTCAAATTTACAACCGCCTCTGTCGTAGTCAAAACACGAGTTCCTTCATGCGATTTTGGATAAGTTTCTCGCCACTCTGCGTTGCCTTGCTCGTTTTTTCACAGGGCCTATTTTCACAGGGCCTGTTCGCTGACGGTCCAGACGCCAAGGATGAGCAATCGAAAAAGTGGAACGTGGCATCCCCGCCGGGTGAGGCCTATCAGCAATTCATTGATGTCAAGGAAGGCACATGGATCAACCTGGATGTTTCACCTGATGGAGCCGAGATTGTCTTTGATCTGCTGGGCGACATCTACACAATGCCCATTACCGGCGCTGATGGCGAGGGTGGGAACAGCCCCAAGAAGCTAACGTCGGGCATCGTCTGGGATATGCAACCCCGTTACAGCCCAGATGGACAGTGGATTGCCTTCACGAGCGACCGCAACGGTAAAAGCGAACGCGGCGGGGATAATATCTGGGTCATGCGCCGCGATGGTAGCAGTCCCAAACAAGTGACCAACGAAACCTTTCATCTACTAAACGGACCCACTTGGTCACCGGACAGCAATTACTTGGTGGCCCGCAAGCACTTTACCAGTCGTCGATCGCTCGGCGCTGGAGAAATGTGGATGTACCATCGTTCGGCAATCGATGCCAATTCGATGTCTGGCATCCAGTTGACGAAACGTCCCAATGATCAGAAGGACGTGAACGAACCAATCTATTCACCTGATGGTCGCTATCTCTATTACTCACAGGATGCCACGCCCGGTGATGCATTTGAGTATGACAAAGACTCCAACAAGCAGATCTACGTCGTCAAACGATTGGATTTGCAAACGGGCGAAACGGAGAACTACATCACTGGTCCAGGCGGTGCTTGTCGCCCAGTGCCATCGCCGGATGGAAAGTCCATTGCATTTGTTCGCCGCGTCGGCGCGAAAACGGGACTGCACGTCTTGGACGTTGAATCAGGTGCGATCCGTTTGGTCTACGACCAACTCGAGCGAGACATGCAGGAAGCTTGGGCCATTCATGGTGTGTACCCATCTTATGCTTGGATGCCTGACGGACAGAGTGTGGTCGTCTGGGCCAAGGGGAAGATTCGGAGAATCTCCATTGCGGACGGTGAGGACGAAGTCATCCCCTTTCATATCGTCGATCAACGCGAGATGCGCAGGCCAGTACGCTTCCCAGTCGAGGTCGCTCCCGACAATTTTTCGGTCAAGATGTTGCGCTGGGTCCAGGTCTCACCCACGGGCAATCAAGTTGTATTCCAGACTTTGGGGCATCTCTATGTTCGCGACCTGCCCGACGGCGAACCGCGTCGATTGACCAATCAGAATGACCATTTCGAATTCTATCCAAGCTATTCGGCAGATGGAAAGCACATTGTCTACACGACCTGGGATGACGAAAAACTTGGCACAGTGCGGGTCGCTTCGTCCGATCCACAAGATGCCGAGGGATGGAAAGTAACCACACAACCCGGGCATTACCTCGAGCCCGCTTTTTCGCCAGACGGCCAGACAATCGTTTATCGCAAGTCATCTGATGGCTATCTACGCTCGCCGCTGTGGTCGCGCGAACCAGGACTCTACCGCGTTCCCGCCCGCGGTGGCGAGCCTACCAAGTTGCGTGCATCTGGCACTAACCCGCAGTTTGCAAACGACAATGAAAGAGTCTTCTTCGTTGATCGCAACAGCGCAAAAGATGCCGACAATGTAGGCCTATTCTCAGTGGGAATGGATGGAAAAGAAGTTCGTCAGCACTGCAATAGCCAATGGGGCACCGACTATCGCATTTCACCTGACGGGCAATGGATCGCGTTCATTGAGCGATTTAACGTTTATCTCGTTCCGCTAATTCAAGCAGGTAAGTCCATCGATATCGGGCCTGCTAATACCTCGCTGCCAACCGCCAAGATGAGTCAAGAGTCTGGTGACTTTGTGCATTTCTCAGGGGACAGCCAGCGATTGCATTGGACAGTTGGTCCTACGCTCTACACGCAAAATCTTGAAGAAGCTTTTCCGTTCTTGAAGGGGAGTGCCGAGCCTGAAGCCGCCGCTGGTGAAGCTGAGAAACAAACCACTGCACCAGAGAAAGTCCCGCCTACTAAGACGGAACTGGGCTTTGAGCATCCTTATACCAAGCCTGAATCGGTAGTAGCTTTCATTGGTGCCAAGATTGTCACCATGGGTAAACAAGGCATTATCGAGGACGGGACGATTGTGGTGGAGAACAATCGCATTTTGGCCGTGGGACCCAAGAATGATGTTGAGATCCCTGAGGGGGCCAAGAAGGTCAAAGTGCCTGGTATGGTGATCATGCCAGGTTTGATTGATACTCACGCGCACGGTCCTATGGAAAGTGAAGGGATTGCTCCCGAAGCCAATTGGGTCAACTACGCTCGACTGGCCTTTGGAGTCACCACGGTTCACGACCCCTCGAACGACACGCAAGGGATTTTTTCAGCAAGCGAAATGGTCAAAGCGGGAGTAACACTTGGGCCGCGTATCTTTTCAACTGGAACCATTATCTACGGCGCCGCAGGCAGTTACCGAGCTGAGATCGAGAGCTTGGAGGATGCCAAGTTTCACTTGCAGCGCATGAAGGCTGTCGGTGCACTCAGCGTCAAGAGCTACAACCAACCGCGGCGCGACCAGCGACAGCAGGTTGTCGCGGCCGCTCGAGAATTAAAGATGATGGTTGTGCCTGAAGGTGGATCGACATTCATGCATAACATGAACATGATCGTCGACGGTCACACCGGCATTGAACACACCCTCAGCGTTCAGACGGCCTATGACGACGTCATGGACCTTTGGAGGAATACTGAAGTGGGCTACACACCGACGCTGTGTGTGGCTTACGGCGGTATTTCCGGAGAGCGATACTGGTACCAGTTCGATGACCTCTGGACTCATCCTCGACTGAATGCATTTATCCCCAAGGCAATTCTGCATCCGCGCTCACGGCGCCGCGAGAAAGCTCCCTTGGAAGATTACAATCACATGCGTGTGGCGGAAATCGCCAAGCAAGTTGTGGAACAAGGTGGTATGGCGCAGACTGGTGGCCATGGTCAGTTGAACGGCATTGACACCCACTGGGAGCTTTGGAGCTTTGTGCAAGGCGGTATGAGCAACCTCGATTCGCTGCGCTGCGGGACGATTCTTGGTGCCAAGTACTTGGGGATGGATGCGGATCTTGGTTCGTTGGAAAAGGGGAAACTGGCCGATTTAATCGTCATTGAACGCGGCCACGATCCGACCAAGGACATTCGCGATTCGCAACAGATTGCCATGGTTATGACCAATGGCAGACTTTTTGACGCGCTGACCATGACCGAAATCGGAGGAGCAGAAAGCCCCGCACCGAAGTTCTTTTTCCAAGATCCCAACCAGCAAACGGGTGCGAGCATGCCTCGCGTTCGTGGCTGTGACTGTTGCCGACCAGGTGGCTTACCGAGCTGGATGATCGAACAATAGCGTTATTCCCGTCAATTCCTAGCAGCCTGCTAGTGCTCGTCCAGATTAGATTTTTGGGTAGCGGAATGCGTCAAGCATTTCGAGCGTACTTCGGCTAGTGAGTTTGTGAGCCGTCGGCGCTAGCCGCGGGTCTCGAAGTTTGGAGCGTGCATGGATTGGGCTCGTTCCAATGCAAGTTGAACTGGCTTCATTGGCAGGACTATAGGTGGCGAACGATTGCTCCTTCGGTCACCCGCGGCTAGCGCCGTCGGCTCACTAACTAAACAGGCCGCTAGCGCCTTCGGCTCACTCACGGTGCCTCAGTAATTCAATCGTTCTCAAGCAGTTCGAGAGTACTGCGGTGGCCCTCGAAAACCTTGACGGCTATTGAATCGAGGGAAATCGAAATGGCTCATCAACCCCAAAATCTAATCTGGACAGAGCATTAGTGGGGTGTCAAGCTTTAGTTTTAGGTTGACACGCTCTGAGGCTGAGCGTGCCAACCAAACCCTGAGATTAGGATTGCAAATGCCTTACCGCACCTGTGCATGGCTGCTGCTGTTGCTTTCAACTGCAGCTGCAAGACCGGCTAGCACAGCTGAGCCGTGTTGCATCAAGATCGTTGACGAGAGCAATGGCTGGCCCGTTCCTCTGGTTGAGTTACGCACTACGCATCACATGCGGTTCGTATCCGACAATGCGGGCTTAGTCGCGTTTGACTTGCCGGAATTGATGAATCGCGAGACTTGGTTTCATGTAATTGGTCATGGCTATTCGGTTCCCAAGGATGGGTTTGGCAACGCAGGTGTTCGACTTACTCCCCGTCCAGGCGAAACGCTGACGGTTAAAGTGAAACGACAACTGCCTGCCAAGCGACTGGGGCGCCTTACAGGTGGCGGCTTGTTCGCGGAAAGTCAAAAACTGGGGCTTGAATCTGACTGGCCAGAGTCGGGAATCTTGGGCTGCGACAGCGTGCAAAACGCCGTTCATAATGGAAAGCTCTTTTGGAGCTGGGGCGATACGACGCTTCCGGGGTATCCGTTGGGCCTGTTTGATATGATCGGCGCGACTACGGAACTTCGGCCGCTTGACTCGTTTGAACCACCGCTTCGCTTACAGTTCAAATACTTCGCGGACAAGCATGGTTCACCGCGCGCGATTGCCAAAATGCCTGGTGATGGTCCAACCTGGCTTGGTGGCTTTGCGAGCCTCGCAGACGAGAATGGCAAGCACCGTCTCGTCGCGACTTACATGAAGATCAAGCCACCACTCGAACAATACGAGTGCGGACTTTGTGTTTGGAACGATACGACTGAAGTTTTTGAGAAGCATCGCGTCCTATGGATCAAGTCCACCGAAAGCCCAACGCCGATCGCCAGCCCACTTGGCCATCCAGTGCCATGGAGCGACCAGGCTGGAAAGCAGTGGCTACTCTTTGGTGATCCCTTTCCATCGCTCCAATGTCCTGCCGACTTTAAATCTTGGTCAGCTCCAGAGAACTGGCAGCCCCTCAAGCCCCAAGAATCGGTGCCAGCAAGGTTTACCGCCGATGTCATTACTCCCCATCGCGGCGCGATCGCGTGGAACGACTATCGCAAGAAATGGGTAGCAGTCTTCACGCAAATGGGCGGCAAATCATCGCTACTAGGAGAGCTCTGGTATGCAGAAGCCGATGCGCCGACTGGACCTTGGGTTGATGCCATTCATGTCGTCACGCATTCCAACTACACCTTCTACAACCCGCAATTGCACCCCGAGTTCACGGCGCCGGATTCACCCATACTGCTCTTTGAAGCAACCTATACCCAACAGTTTTCCGGGGCACCTGAAGCCACTCCTCGGCACGATTACAATCAAGTCCTTTACCGGCTGGATCTGAATGAGTTGCTTCAACCGTGAATCGAATATGCTGAACGCAGTTATCTTGAACGCGGTTATCTTGAACGCAGTTGTGTAGTGAATCGAGCGCCTGCCAATCTCGGCAGGCGTGCAGTGTCTGAAGTGCGCGGTCTCAAGTGCCGGGTCTCAAATGTGCGGTGCGAAGCGGGATAAACTATCCCGCTTCGGTTTCAAGAGGCCATTTAAGTCGTTTTGACTTTGCTGCGAGCTTCGCGAAGTCCTCGGCTGAGGATGTCACGCAACATCGGCGAGTAATCTTCGTACTTGCTGTTGTCGGGTGAGCCACCGGCGTATTGGAAGATCGCATCGCGTGGTTTAGGACTGAGCGCGATTAACGTGCTGCTGACCGTACCGTAGTCGCCCCCTTTGAGGATCATCGATGGACGGCCGTTTGGTGATGGCGTACGCGCAAAAACCTTGCTGGCAACAGCCAAGAATTTGACAGGCGAGTCCAACATTTGAAGCGTCAGCAAGCGATGAGCCAACTGGACACGTTCATCGTTAGGATCGTTCAAGTTCTGGCAACCGATAATGTTCAGGCCATCTTCCAGTGGAAGCACTTCCTGCTCTTGGTCGCTGTGAACCACCCAACCGCTTTCGGCATCACAAACGATCAGATTCAAGCCTTCGTAGCGATGAAGCATCAACTCTTCCATCGCTTTGTCGACACCTTTACGAGCTGAGGTGCATCGAAGAACTTCACGGGCTAAGAGGCCACGGCTGCGATTTCCAAAAGTTTCGCCGCCGATACTGCGACGATTGCACAAACCAACAAACAAACCGTGTTGATTTACGCCCAACCACGTGCCGCCAGCTCGCTGGTCGAGGCCACACAAAACACGTGGCTTGCCGGATTGGATGGAAGGGGATTGAGAGGGTCTATCGTAATATTCTTCCCTATTTGCAGCTACAAGGATCGGGCTCTCCGGAACAAGGCGGTAAAGGACAGCCAATAAGCTCATTGATACGGGCACTTCTCTTCAAGAGGTACAATCGCAGGTCAAAACGCCAAGCTCTTAGGTCTCCGCGTTCACGCTGAAGACAATCTATCGGGCATCCAACGAAGAAAACACCCCCTAACGGGTGGACGGCTCCTAGATTTCTCATTTGTCAAATAAAGTGGCCTGAGATATCGGCATAAACCCGCTGAAAACCCAGAATTGCCTCGCTTATCCGTTAGAAACGGAACGTCCGGACCGGTTTCCAGCCCAATTCCAAGCCCGGTGGGGAGCGGTTTTTTGAAGAAGCAGAATCAGCGGCACAGCTACAGCCACTGCGATCAAGCTAATCCACTGGGCGATAGAAAGGCTTGTACCGAGTTGTCCGCCTTCGTCGCTGCGGATGCCCTCTTCCAAAAAGCGTGAACCAGCCGCCAGTAGGACAGCGATCAAGAATGCCATGCCATCGCGTTTCGGCAGCGGCTGAATACACCAGATCAGCCAGGACAGCAGAGCCGCGTTGATGGCGGCATAAATTTGGGACGGATGGACTGGCAAACTGTGGGCGGGCAATTGAGCACTGGAGAAGCTAAGCAAGCCTTGGTCGAGGTAGACGTCCGCGGTCACTTTTGGCGCGGCTGCAGGATCGGCCGTGGGGTCGAACGGCGCAAAGTACTCTTGGATCTTCTCGATCTTATTTCCAGGCTTCACGCCAGCTTCGGCCGCAAGACTGCCAGGTTCGACGGATGCAACCGTCGCTTCGCCACGTTCCGTCTGCCGCGCGGCGAGTTCGATGCCGAGCAGCTTTCCAGATTCCAGCTGGACCAAATACGGTCCGCTCCCTTGAGGAAACTGAATCGTTGGCAGGTTCGCCATGCAGATACCACCGAAGCAGCAGCCATTCATCAGACAACCGATCCGACCAAACGCCAAGCCGATCAAAAACGCCGGTGCAACCAAGTCACCAATGGCTCGAATCGGCTGGCGATGCTTATAGCAGAACACAATCGCCGCCAAGATACCGCCGATCATGCCGCCATAGATAACTAAGCCGCCTTCGGTCAACTTGACGATGGCAAAGACGCGATCAGCCAAGTCTCGGCTGGCAAATTCATCCCACTTTTGCACGACATAAAAAATTCTCGCACCGACTACACCTCCCAGCATCATCCAGAACCCGAGGCTAATGATCAGATCGGGCGAGATACCGAGCGATCGACCACGATGAATTGTGATCCCAATTCCACTGAGCAAACCGATCAGCACTAACACGCCGTAACCTCGAATAGGCAAGCCCAGGATGAGCGGCGCAGCCCCAGGGACATTGACCGCCTGTTCGATGTTCGGCAACACGAAAGCGACCAGTGCCGCAGCCACGCCCCAAATTGGCAAGCCGCTAATGATCTCCGCCACCAAATCGACTTCTTTGCCCGCAGCGGCTCGGCGTTTCCCATTCCAGGCGGTCCAGCCCATCCAGCCCACGCAACCAATTGCCAGCAAGATCAACAGCCAACCGTAACCAAAGACGGTCATGCCCGCGAATTCGTGAGGTATAAAAAACAGCGTACTACGCATTCAAGGTTCCAAATTCAATTGATCACACTGGTAGCTGGTTTCGTGAGAAACCGGACGAACCGAAAGACGCCTTCAATGCGGCAGGTTTCTCAAGAAACCAGCTACGCCAGGCGCTAGCAGTGTCAGCCACGGGAAGACGGCATTATGGCAGCCCTATCTACTGGTGACCAGGGAATTAGTGGGCATTAAACTGGCACAGTTCTTCCTCTCCAAACTCCCTCCTGTTTGAATTGCCTCAAAATCCCCACAAGTGAAGTGGAGCACCGTTGATTCACCATGTACATTCGCATCGAACTTGACGACCCATCGGACCTCGTAGGCTCATTGAAAACGCTCCGAGAGTCCTTGCCGAAAACCGTCAAGAATTATTTCCCCAACAGGAAAATGGTCGCAGGCAACTTCTTTCGTGAAGAACCCCTGTTGGATTGGAGTTCGATCGGAACCTGGTGCGAACTCGCTTCTGAGACGTCGCACATCGATGAATGTTGCCATATCCTCAGTTCAGTCGCACCGGGCAAACTGCTTCAAGCGGTGCCTCAAATGATCGAGCTGATTCGAAAGGAACGCGAAGTTGATTACCACCTCTCATTCTACATCAAGAAGTACAAAACCGGATTTGAGGCCCGGTTGTCGCAAGTCGAGAAGCAACTTCAGATCGAATTCGACTTCTCCAGATTTCCTTCCGGCGATGCAAAGGCTATCGCTACCCTGCAGCAAGCTTGGTCCAATGCGCAAAAGCAAATACCGGCTCTGAAGGCTGTGACGCTCAACTTAGGCAAGGGAGTAACGTTTTCTGTCGACAGCGCGGCTGTTAAGAGCGGCAAGATCGAATCGAGTCCAAACCACCTTTTGCTTACCCACAGTGGTGCAGGAATTCGCAGCGGCCTGAACTCAATTCTCAAGTGGGCCGAGCAGTGTGAGCCTCTGTTTGAAGTCACCTCGACCTTTCTTTCGATACAACTGGTCCCCGCTGACGCAGCCAAAGTATCGCAGCAGTTGAGCGAGGCGGTCGGTAAGCAACTAACGATCCATTTTGACGGTGTGTACCGACCCAACTTTCATCCTGATCAAGTGCTCAAGGACTTTCCACCTGAAGGCTACTGGGTGTTTCCGATGTTTGCGATTCGCGGTGGAAAAGAGAATCACCAAACGATGGATTTCTGTCTAGTTCAGACCCCGAAGCAACGCTTTATCGAAGTGAACGTGACAGAGGACAAGTACCTCAAGAAGATCGAAGGCAAGGTGGACTATCAAGTCTACGAAGGACCAGCCCAAAAACGTTGGAACTTGCACAAGCTGCGAAAGAAATAGGACGATCTCATGTTTACAACTCAAATGCTGGCGACGTTCTTTGCAATCTGTTTGGCCTCGCAGAATGCTGAGCAGGTCAGTAATGGCCAGGCCAGTGATGAACAGGCCAGTGATGAACAGGCCAGCATGCCAAGCTTGAACTACTGGAACATCTCGCTGGAAATACTGAAGAATCCACAATTCGCTACGGACTTAGGCGTTTCGAAACAACAACGCGATCAAATTCGCACCATGAGATCGAGTGAACGGTTCCTAAAGATCTTTTCAGGCGTAAGTAAGAAAAACAGCGAATTGGAAGATGCTGAGATTTGGTTGATGCTTGACGTAGAAGTTAAGCAAGCCCTCGGAGAAATTCTGACCGCAGACCAATTGCGAGACTGTCGAGCAAAACTTCTGCGCCAGCGACTCCCAACCGTCCGCGCATTTTTCTCTGATGGCGAGGTCTTGGCCTACTTGGGGCTAGACGATCAGTCTAGACGGTCTCTAGAAAAGAACATCGCGCAGCTCACTTCTGCTCAAGATGAAACAGTAACACTATCCGTTAATCAAGCGTTCATATTCATCATGGTTACCAATCCAAAACCAAACAACCGCATCCCCATCCTCAACTCCAAGCGCGCGGTAAGCAATTCCAACTCGCACCGAGCGGTAGGGCCCGACCTTCTTTAAATGCAGAGAGGGATGGTCTGGGTCTGCTTTAAGGAGCTCGTAATTTTTATCGGCGAGTTGCTGAATTGCTGCTGGAAGTCGCCTGTAGCATTCCCAGAATGCGGAAGTCGCGTGATGAATCATAGAGGATTGGTTTGGCCACTTCGAAACTCACGTAAAGCGGTTTGTGCAAGCTTCTCAAGCTTTCCTGCCGTGGCATCTTTCTCGATTTGCTCATCCCAACGTTCACCATCAAAACGCAGGAACCACTCGCGAAACTCGGAAAGCTCAGCGGGAGGCAACTTTGCGATCGTCTGTTCTAGTTCATGAAGTGTCATTTCAGCCTCCTTAGTTCCTATCCCACGATTATAGAACACGAAGTGCCATTTTGCCAGAAGTCAAAATAAGGTCTCGAAGCCGTCGTCACTATCAACGGCGTCGGCAAAGGTGTCAGTTAGACGTATGGAGCAATGATGAGGACGAGGTCAGTCGACAAGCTTTTCGGTCATTGTCGTGATGTAGGGACCAGTCTGACGGGCATCATTCCGATTCGTAAATTCAGCAGACTTCCAAACTTGTTTTTCCAGATGCTCAAGTTCAAGTGCTCGCCAAGTAAAGCGTATGGGTTGCCAATTCCAAACCGGTTGCTCTTTACCAGCTGTGTAGATATGCAGCAGCAATTCCGGGTCAGTTCCATCGGTCCAGACCAATGCAAAGATCGCGCCGTCTTGCTCCTGAGTTGAAGCTTGATAGCGGTACAATGGTTGCGGTAACAAGCGCAGTTCATGCGATTGAGTGCCGTCAGTCATCTTTGCCTTGAACTGTCTAGCGATGTTCCGCATTTGGATTAGCCGAAATTGTTCCTGTGCTGCGGGTGCGGGGGACATGGGTACTGCTGAATCAGGCTGCTTGCCGTCAAAGCTCCAGATTTTGGGGGCTGTCTGACTCAGTTCGATCTCTTGCAGGGGCTGGTCGAGTAACCAGTGCAGTTCTGTAAACAGATGCTCGCCATTGGCGGGAATAGATCCGATCGTACCGATGGCCGCTGGTCGTCGATTGCTGCTGGTCCACAGAAAGACACTGCCCAGTCGCTTGCTTCCGTCGCGCGAATACTTCATCAAAGGGCTCTCATTGAGGAGCAAGGCCTCGCCACTGGATGTGGCGAGCTTAATCTCCTTTGCCCGTTCCACAAACAAAGCATAACGCCGCTCAAGTCGCACTGAGTTCGCGTCAGCTTTCGGCTCTTGCCCGTCCACCAAGTTCGCGGCAGCCAATCCGCAAAAGAGCACGCCGCATATCAAACTCTGTTGCATTCGGTTACTCATGAAATCACACAAACCCTAATAACGTGGGATGATTGACTATAGACAGAATGACTTTATTCCAGGGTAGCATCACCGAAGCTCTTAGTCGATAGTTCGCGACTTCGAAAACTTGGGGAGAAGTTTTGGAGAAAAGTTTTGGGAAAATCCCTGCGAAAACACGTGCATGTACTCCATGCAATAACGCAAGCGATAAATTGCATGTGCTACTCAATCACAAAGTAAGTCGCCTACCCGAGCCGGAATTTTCTGTCGCATGATTCGGCTTCGTACTTATGCAACTGATCCTACGTAAATCGGCGGATTTTTTTGAAAACAGGGTGTTTTTTATTTGCATTTCAGTATCTATTTGATATCCTGACCCGGTAGCTGAAGTATGACTTACGGGTAAGGTGATATATGAGGACAAGCTCACAAGCTCACAAGCTCACAAGCTCACAAACTCACAAGCTCGTAGTGTGATGATTCGGTCTCCGTTCACGCATCTTGTTAGAGCTTTCTCTGTGGTTAGCTCGGCAGTACCCCAGAATCGTTCGGGAATTCTTTCGTCTTCATACCGATTCGAGCACTCTCTTCTAGGTAAGCATCCTAGCCCCATACGAAACGCATTCACGCTTGTTGAGTTACTGGTTTCAATTGGTATCGCGGGCATTCTGATCTCATTGTTGCTTCTAGGGGTGCAATCGGTACGCGAGTCCGCACGTCGCGCTCAGTGTTCGAATAACCTCAGGCAAATGGGAATCGCTTTTCATAACTACGAAGCCAGTAACCGTTGCCTTCCTCCTGGCAGCGGACATCTGGGACTAGCCCCCTTTGTCGCGATTCTGCCTTACATCGAGCAGCAGCCTCTGTATGACTCCATGGACCTAAGTGTCGAATTCATGTGGCAAATCCAACCGGCGTATAACACGAGAATTAGCCTCTACCGCTGCCCTTCGACACTTGAACAGCAGCAGCCGCGAACGGACTACATGTTGAATCGCGGAACGCGACTTGATGAGGAAGGTGCCAATGATCCTTGGTTCTTCAACGAGAAAAAATTTCCGAAGCTCGCGATGTTTTCGAATGGTGCCAACGCAACTGTTTTAATTACTGAACATTGCCCTCGTGTCCAAGGGCAATCAAAAGGCTCGCTTCTAGCCTTGCCAAAGCGATTCATCGGCACTCAATCCGACTCAGATAGGTTCATTTCGGAGTGCGATAACGCGGATTGGGCAACTCCCCGTCATGGGCTCAACAACGGCAGCGTATGGCTCGGAGGAGGCAAACAGATTGTGCACCTCATTTTCCCGCCGAACTACAAAGGATGCGCAAACGGAGGCTTCATCCAGTCATCACTGTATACCGCCAATAGCTTTCACAGTCACGGTGTAAACGTCTTGTTTGCAGATTCGCACGTTGAATTCACGCCAGATGGAATTGAAAGAGCCGTTTGGCAAAAACTTGGGATACGTTGAGTCGTTGGTCGTTCGTTTCTACTGAAATCGGAGTTTACCATGAGGAAGTTTGTCTATTTCCCATTGCTGGCGCTCGTTGTTGCAGCAATTGTGACGTCCGCCAAAGTTGCTTCAACCTCGCAGCCGCCTAATGGTCCACCGTCAGCGAGGTGGACATTCTTAAGCCCGGTTAGCCTAGCTGCTCGCTATGAAGCAGACATCGCATGTCGGGGTGACGCTGCAATCGACAACTATCCGTTTTCACTGGAAGTAACAGACTCGCCCGAGCCTACGCCTCGAGTTGTGTTGCAAAGCGTAAATGGCACTTCTGCGACTACTGGTCTTAACTGGTCACAGACGGTCACCGAACCTCAAGGTGGGTGGACTCAAAACAATACGTGGAAAGAAATTGAGATACAGTTGTGGGTAGACAACAAACAGGTAGAAGGCGATGTGATTGAGGTACGATAGATTGTTTGAAGTCACTTCTGCGGTAGAGGAGAAAGCGATGCGGGTTAGTGATTTTACGCTCATTTGCGTCCTTTCCTGCGTCGCTTCGCTCGGCTGCCAACGCGTGCGCACGCTAAGCGAGATTAGTGAACCATCTAAGAGTTTTGACGTTACCGAAATTACACTTGACGGCAAGATTCAGCCACATGCGACCGAAAAGCTCAACCTGTTTTCCGGAACAACCCATGCATTTTCCTTGCTGTTAACTCGAAGGGAAGGGCATACTTCAGCAGAATCTGGAACAATCGCGTTGATGAAACCAGAGCAAGATTACTTCGTGACAGTTCAATCGGCGACATTTCGAGGCGAAAAGAAAGTCGGCAACAAGATTAAGTTTGAGTTCTCGTTAAGAATTCCAACCGGCCAGTCGGGTGACGCGCTATTGCAGATCCGCGATGATAAGAACTCGATGATTGCAGAATTAAGCTGTACTCTGATTAGTGATCAATAGGGGTCGGTGCACTGTCAACTTCGTGTGCCGCCGAACCGT
Source organism: Pirellulaceae bacterium (assembly GCA_033761895.1). GTDB lineage: Bacteria > Planctomycetota > Planctomycetia > Pirellulales > Pirellulaceae > Aureliella. The sequence goes on from JANRMD010000146.1 coordinate 15,157, forward strand.
TGAAAGTCAGCCCATATCTTTCAACGCACATCTTTTGCCAGAATGATAACGGACGAAATTCGCTCCGTTTTACTTGACTTTGGGAAAACCGTGTTTTTCGATCCTCACAAGAAGTAATTCAAGGTCGGAGCCGAGAAGGTGCGAGGTCTGCCGTGAGTAAGTCCGCAGAATCCCTCGGTCTTTCGTGATAGCTGAGGTTTGCTCCTACCGGACCAACGACTCGCTAGTGGAGCGTCAAACTTAAATATTAGGATTAGCCGCAGTGCGCTAGTGTCGCGAATTGTAAGTTCTATGCCGCAGCTTTGCCGCAAGCGGGCGAGGACGCCCGCGCTCCGGAATACCGGATGTCCCTCCGCAATAAAATCCAGGCGAGTTCCAAAAGT
>JANRMD010000147.1:0-6981 GCA_033761895.1 Pirellulaceae bacterium
CGAGCGACTCGGCAGTTCGGCGGCACTCTGGCAAGCCCGCTTGCAGAAGCTCAGCGGTGGCCGAAGTCTTGGTCGGTTTCTAGCGACCAGTCGCGAGCGTTTGAGGGAAGTCGCGCAGAAACTCGGCGTTCACCACTTGGCAAATCTCGACGGCTGCCCGGCATAGAGTAGCCGAGCGTTTGCATGATGGAAATTCAAATTTCTGATAGTTGCAATTGCATGCAACCTGTCTAGTGATGCGCATCCAGTCCTTTCGGCTTAAGGATTTCCGAATCCTGGTCGAAAACTCTCGGGAAGATGCGCCCATTTGATGCAAACTGACCCTAATCGGCTCATTGGCACAGCCTTGAGTGCTGACAATCCGAATGCTGCTATCGGTTCGCCGCTTGCAATTCCTGCATTGCCTGTCCTTTACGGTTAGGCCGCCATGATATAAGCGAAGGGTGTGGGCAGTGTTTGGGACAGCCCGCGTGCCAGTATTCGGAGAGGAACGGCTGTGAGTTCATCGCAGTAGTAACGATCTGCAGGTTCACTTGCTGCCTTCATTCTCAACTCCAAACTCACTAGTTGCTATGCGATCACATGGGGAGTCCGAGTTCATTTTTGGGCGGGAAATTTGGCTCCAGCTTCTTGACGGGAGGAAACCCGGCAGCGGCCAAGAGCTGATCGAGAGCTTGGCGGCGAGCGTCAGCGTCCAGCGGCCCGGCGGTAGCTGGTCCAGTCGGTTCAGCTTGACCACGCGAGATTGAATTCTTCATTGACCGCGCAACTTTTCGCTCAAGCACTTTGAAAACAACCGCAACTAAAATGATCACGATGGCGACAGTTATTAACACGGCTGTCCAATTGCCAGAGATAGCGCCGAAAATCAACAGCGGACTGCAGATAACGATTAGCAAACAGCCGGTCGCTTTCATGGCAGTTTTCTTGAGCGAACCGCCGAGCGCGCCGAAGAATGTCGACATGTCGAATCGTTCTGTCGAAAGTAGGATCGGTACGACCTTGACCAAAGCCTGCTCGATGCTCAGCGGTTGGCCACTTGGTCCCGTGGCAGCACAGTGCTGCACATAGCCCCTCTGAGCCCATTGGACATCCCAGCCTTTCCATGACCGTTCAACCAGAGCAAGAGTGGCTTTGGTTTTCGCGCCGCCCCAAATACCAATGGTCCGTTCCGCTTCTTCGATCCACATCCCTTCCTTGACCACTTCTTCTTTGGGAACTTCTCCGGGCGGTAATTGCTTTAATTCCGCTAAGGCTTGTGGCACGCCCTTAAGTAGATCCAGCGATAGTTCGAGGAGTTGTCGATGGCGTATAGAGCCTTCTGCATCGGTTATCGTTACCCAAGCTCGCAGTTCATCGTCATCAAATTCGTAAGTTAGCGTCTCGGATTTATTGTCTGCTTCTGCGGATTCATCATCGTCGTCGCGACGTTCTTCTTCATCATCGTCAACTTCATCGTCTTCATCTTCGCCCATTGCTTGTCGGATGGACTGAGAACGATCCTCAAGTTTGAATTGCTCTTGGTCCTCTGGAGAACCCACTGGCATGCCTAGGGCCTCTGTCAATTCGCAGCTCCTGGTCGCCGCTACGATTTCGAATCTTGGCCAAGAGTTGGCCGTAGACTGCGGCAACTTTCGGAACACTTAGCAATTCACCGGGGATGCACCAAATCAATCTTCTCTGGTCAAAATCAACGACCGCGCCGCCATCGATATCGTCATACCATTCGTCGAGTTCATTAAGTGTGAGTAACCACGTCTCGAATGCCTCTGGTCCCCAAATGATATCGCGGTGCAACAAGGCACCTACCCATCGATCACCGTAGAATCGTTTTTGTCCATCGCGAATAATTGCAAACGCTGCTGGTTCACTCATCAACCGAACCTCCGATATAGGATACCGTTCACTTTCAGCGAAGCAGCGCAAACTGCCGAGTGGCAGAGGCCGAATTCGCAGCAGAAATCGGAGGGCTAGCGCCGATACCGTTACAATTCTCAACTATTAAGCGGTATGCCGATTGTTAGCCTTGAAGCTGAATTTTCATAGGCTAATCATCGCAAGATCAGAATGCGAGTCCGGGAAGCGATAGCATGGCGAATTGCTTTGGCATGGTGCCTCCGCCGGTGAACCGGAACTATTGCGAAATCAATTCATCACCGCGTCGCAGGTTAGTGAGAAGCCGAACTATCTGCAGACTAAAGGAAAGTAAATCTGCGGGATTCAACGTTCAGCCGCGCCCGTTCACTTCAGAGTTACAGGCGGGCACCACTTTTTCAGTATCCCCAGGTGGAATCGAACCACCGACTAGGCTTTAGGAAAGCCTCGTTATATCCGCTTAACTATGGGGACGAAACAGTCTATGCTGACGAAGGACCTGCTCTACAATAACGGACAGCGTCTAAGTGGTAAAGGAAGTTAAAGCCGAATTCAATGCCAGTGATTAACTCGAACTTGAATTTCACCCCAAAGCAACCCTCGCTCAAAGGCGTTTTTGTTTCGGATCTGCATGTCTTCAGCGGTCGGAGCGTGGGGGAATCGCTACCCAACCAACTGCCAGCGGCTTTTCCTGACGCAAACCTGTTGGTTTTGGGTGGAGATATTTTTGACTTCAAATGGAGCCACCTAGGCGAAACGGGGACTCTTGTCGCGGCGGAGAGATGGCTGCTAAGTGTGCTGGAAGAGTGGCAAGGCAAGGTGATGTTCCTGGCGGGCAATCATGATTGCTTGCCCAAGTTCTTGGACGTAATGCAAAATGTGGCTCACCGTTGCGATCGCTTCAGCTGGCACGATCATCACGTCCAGCTCGGTGATGCGTTGTTTTTGCATGGCGATGTCCTCGACGCGGGAAGCCACGTGTCGATGTTGGCAGACTATCGTTACAAGTTCCATCCAACCTGCAACCAAACTACGCTCTCGCGGCGAGCTTACAGTGCCATCGTGGCCATGCGACTACATCGGATGGCTCCTAAACTGCGGCATCGCCAACTGCAGACTTGTCAAAAACTCTACAACTTTCTGCCGCAACTGGTAGAAACACCCAAACAGGTCCGACGGGTCTTCTACGGCCATACCCATGTGTCAATGGCTGGTTGCGAGTTCCAGGGGGTACAGTTCTTCAACCCGGGGGCTGCAGTCCGGCATATTGCGTTCAGGCCTATTCAGTTTGAAGTTTAAGTGCCGTCAGGCCATACAGGACGTTCGCACCCGGCGGTCGCACCCGGCAGGTGCGACCCACTGGCTATCCGTTATCTGGAGATAAGGGGCCGCGAACGTATAACGCTCAACGCGTGCAGCGGTTAGAATTGAAAGCAGCGTTATCGCAGTGCAGCGTTTTGCGAGTGTTTTTGCCAGTGCTGGACTGCTAGACCGACTGCCGAACCGGTTGTGGCAAATGCCCGATAACGCGAATTTTGGGACTGACTACTTTGAACATTTCTGCTTTCCCGCAGGGCGGTGGGAGGATATTCACGATGAGCAAAGCTGAATCGAATCGCAAACCTCTAAACTGGATTTGCACATGCCTGATGTTGCTGGCCTGCAATGCTGCGGAGATTAGAGCAGATGACGCCAAGGTTGCCTCGGTGCAACCGGCTGGAGCAAAGGATACAGCAAGTCCCGTCGATGCCAATGTCGTGGCCGCTGAACAGCAACGTATTGCCGCCATGCGGAAAGCGGCGGAAGCAACTGTGGCTATTTTCGGGCTCGATGGTGGCGGCGGTGGCAGTGGGGTGCTGATTACTCGCGATGGTTACGCGCTTACCAACTATCACGTTTCGAGCGCGTGCGGCGATCACATGCGCTGCGGTTTGAATGACGGCAGAGTCTACGATGCAGTGATTGTCGGAGTTGACGCGACGGGGGATGTGTCGCTAATCAAGCTTCTCGGACGCGACGATTTTCCGATCGCTCCCTTAGCTGACAGTGATACCGTTCGAGTCGGGCAGTGGGTCTTTGCGGCTGGCAATCCGTTTGTGCTTGCCAGCAACCTGCAACCAACAGTCACCCTTGGTATCGTAAGCGGTGTCAATCGTTATCAGTATCCTGCCGGTACATTGTTGGAATATGCGGACTGCATTCAGACAGATGCAGCCATCAACCCCGGCAATTCAGGCGGTCCTCTCTTTAACTTTGCGAGTGAAGTGATTGGTATCAACGGTCGCTGTTCGTTTGAAAAACGTGGACGCGTTAATGTCGGTGTGGGGTATGCGATCAGCGCCAATCAAATCAAACAGTTCATGGGCATGCTGCGTAGCGGCCGCTTGGTCGACCACGCAACGATGGCTGCCACGGTCTCTACGGACGATAGTGGCAAAGTCCTCATTAGCAACATTTTGAATTCCAGCGATGCTTATCGACGTGGCCTACGCTACGGCGACGAAGTGCTTACCTTCGCGGACCGCCAAGTGAACACTACCAACGACTTCAAAAACATTCTTGGAACCTTACCCAAAGATTGGCGAGTGCCTATCAGTTTTCGGCGTGCTGGCACAACTCAAACCACGCTCGTGCGATTGGCGGGAGTGCATACCGAGCAGCAACTGATTCAACTCGTCACAGCTGAGCTCGGTAAGAATGCCCCCCAACCCAAAGGCAAACCGGGTCGACCGGACAAGCCAGGTGAGGAAAAGCCGGCTGATGGAAAACCCGGTGAGAAGCCGGTTGCTCCGACAGACGAAAAGTCGAAGGACGCCAAAGAGGAAAGCAGTCGAGCTCCTTTGCCGGGAGAACCTGACAAGAAGCTGGTTAAATCCATGTTGGCAGAACGACCGGGCTTTGCCAACTACTACTTCAACGAACTGAATCGCGATGCGATTTGGACGCGAGCTCAGACGTTGGGTGACTTGACGAAAGTCGATCGCCGCTGGGTGCTTACTGGCAAGCTGGCTGGCGAAGACACCCCTGTTCGCATTCAACTGGATTCGGTTGGCGCCACAATTCTGCTCGGGTCTCGTACCGTAGAGCTTTCGTTTGCAGAAGCTATGTCCGACGCAATTTCGAAACGACGTGAAGGTGGTTTGCTGGTCGCGTTGCGTGCTTGGCAGCAGTTGCTGCAAGTCGGGCCGAAACAAATCGGCGAGACAATCTATCTCGGCACCGCTCCAGTATATACGGCCACGACTACGGTGCTGGCTGAGCAACCCTTGATGGACGTACTTCAATCAGCTTGGTACGACACGATGGTGCGTTTCAGTTTCCCGCAGGACTCAGGAGAGATCCGCTGCATCGAAGTGTTTGGTGATGCCAGCGAAGATCCGGTGGAAGTCTACTTCGATAACTACCGCGAAAAAGATAAACGCATGCTGCCTGGCCGGATTCGTTTGCAATACGGAATTGAACCGACGCTGCTAATCGACATTGAATCGATTGCTTTCTCGGCTGAGGAGCCCAAGCCAAAATGATGTTAAGAAATTGCTTTGCAATGTTGTTTGTGCTGGTCGTCTTGGCAAACGACTCGCTGTCGGCGGATAAGCAGACGGTCGGCCTTGGCTCGGTCAATCAAACTGCAGTCACCACCGAATTGAAGACGGTGAAGCTCTACGGTACTGGGGGCGTCGCTGGCTTGGACGCTTATCAGAGTGGATTCTTCATCAGCGAAGCGGGGCACATTCTTACCGTCTGGAGCACCGTGCTTGACCTCGATACCGTCACCGCTGTCACCAGCGATGGTAAACGGATGGAGGCTCGGGTGGTGGGGATTGATCCCAACCTCGAAATCGCCGTATTGGCGACTGACAAGCCGACCGCGCATTATTTCGATGTGCTGCCGCCCAAACCGGAAGACGCTAAAGCAGTCAACGTTCAGTTAACAACAGCTCATACTGGCGATCGGGTGCTCGCGTTCAGCAACTTGTTCGGCATCGCGACCGGCAGTGAGATGTCGAGTCTTCAAAAGGGCGTGATCATGGCGACCACACAGCTCGACGCGCGACGTGGGACTTTTGTTTCCGTTTACCAAGGCCCGATTTATGTCATCGATGCGATGACCAACAACCCCGGTGCTGCCGGTGGCGCGCTGACCGATATGCAGGGAAACTTGCTAGGGATTCTTGGTAAAGAATTGCGTGATGCGCGAGCCAACACGTGGTTGAACTACGCCATTCCAATTGCTCAGGTCAATGGTTCAGCAGCTAGGATCATCGAAGGCAAGTCGATTCTGAAAACTGCGGATTCACGCAAAGCGGCAGACCGCCCGATATCGTTGGTCGACCTTGGCATTGCACTGATTCCCGATGTGCTTGCCAAAACGCCAGCCTACATTGACCTTGTCCAGCCGAATTCGCCAGCCAGCGCTGCGAAATTAGCAGCCGATGATTTGGTACTGTTCGTTAATTCGGTGCGGATCACTTCGCAGACCGCGCTACGCAATGAGCTGAAGTACATCGATCAAGCGGATGATGTCACGCTCTTGATTCAACGCGGTACAACGCTCCGCGAAGTCACTCTGCGCAAACCTTAAACAACGAACGGTCAGACTACTGCCCTGAACCAGCTGACGGCCGCCCAGCCTACCAGGCAAAGCATGATGATGACTCCCCAAAACGCGATGCTGACGGCGATCAATTGGCCTTCGCTTAAATCTTGCGGCGACCGCCCGGTAAGCGTTGAGATGCAAATGCCTGGCACATAAATCGCGGCATGGAACAAGAGGTGAAGAAAGGACTCCAAAAGCAGCTCGAGCATCATTCACCCCGCGTTTATCGTTTCTTGCATCGTCCGCGCAAGTTAATGGATTTGGGTACCGGATTTCGGGTACTACAAATTGGCACACAAAAGACGAACTTGAGGCGCTGAAATTCTTTGGCTTTAATCCGATTAGCCGCAGTGCGCTAGCACCGGTTGCTTTGATCGGATCAGCCGCAGTGCGCTAGTGTCGCGAATCGTAAGTTCTATACCGCAGCTTTGCCGCAAGCGGGCGAGGACGCCCGCGCTCCGGAATACCGGATGTCCCTCCGCAAGAAAATCCAGGTGAGTTCCAAAAGT
>JANRMD010000148.1:0-7298 GCA_033761895.1 Pirellulaceae bacterium
TTCCTCGGTGATTGATAGCTTGTGTTTCGATCGACCTTTCTTGTGATAGTAATACACGATCTGGCGCAGCAGTGCCGCAATGTTCTTTTGCCCCGCGATATTGGCAGCGTTCTCCGCCTCAAGAATCAGAGACCAAGTTGAGTTCGAATAAAGTTGTGAAATGCCACCGTTTAGAATGTCTTCTTGGACATAGTGGTACGCATAGCAGAGCGAGTATCCGCGAGGTAGTGCTTGCAGCTTTTCTAAGGCCTTCTTGTGACCGGTAAACGGCTTAATTGTCGCTTCAATAGTTTCATATACATCTTCTGCGAAGCGTTCTTCGGGTGGTCTCGCAGCATTGCGATGGCAGGGCGCACACATACCGTTTCGACGAGCGGCCGTCAGCTTGCGGATTACGCGGCCGCATACCGAACATGAGGATGATTCTTCTTTCATCTCAAGTTCGTCTTTATCCATTTCACCCATTGCAATTCGTTGATGAGAACGGTAACCCCTGCGTTCACGAAGCCACGCGATGAAGGATCCATTTCAAAAGTACCCATCGCGGGCTCGGGAGTATCGGTTGACTATCCCGATTCCCGTGACGGCCAGTATTGAGGCGCCCAAGCATAACCTCGGTTGTTTCCGAAAGGCTCAGCTATCAAGAATAGCCTAACGGCCTCAGACAGATCAAGCGAGTGTCGCGAACGTGGTCTATCCGCTCCATCTTTGGATAGCACAAAGAAGCAGCAGTTGTGGACGGAGTAGGTTCCTCCAGCGTCTCGCGTTATGGCTGGACCAAAGACAATGGACTCTTCACCGCTCTCTAGCTTTGCATCCGCTGGAAAGCTACCGTCTCGATCAATAAGACGTCTAAGTACAGGCGCGATTAGGTCTGGAGCAACATCCCGCAGCTCATACCAACGCTCCGAACTGGAAAGAAGTCTTTCGATGCTGTCTTCGCTGAGTTCTGAGTGTTGCAAGATCTGACTCCAGATGGTCTAAGAGCGGACGAACGCCGCAACCGAACGGCGACGATGGATTGCCCCTATAAAAATCGTTCGATTTTCACCAGTTCGGTTCGCGGCATGCTTAACCGCCGTTTATGCGTTTGATTGCCGCGTAGCATTCGTGAGAGTCCGCGGAATTCAGTTGATGCCTGACAGTATCAAGATTAAAGTCTTCCATTTGGCATCGCCCCTGAGGCACACAACGACTGGTTCCAGCAAGCCGACGCAATTGACTCTTCCCAGTGCAAGCGGCCAATCGAGGGCTAACTGTATTTTACTCTGACCTGATCGTTGTATTGCTACTACGTCTTTCAAGAGTCAGTGCCCGTAGACCTTGCTGCCACGTGTTCACGAAAATCAAGAAAAGACTGCCACCCCGAAGGCGTTGTGGCTCGTAAGTCGATAGTTTTTCCTGTACTGCTCTCTATCGCTTGCCAGGCGTTCAGATCGCAAACTCGCATCAGCGCATTAGCCGGGTTTCCATTACCACGGATCTCAGCATGCAATTGTTGCAGCGGGTCGGTCTCAAAACCATAAAAGACGATGATGAGCCCGTCGGTCTCATATATCGCCTGTGTTTTGGCCGGCTGACGTTCAAATACTTCACGGATTGCGTCTGGGAAGGTCAGCCCACGCTCGGTCATTGCTTGCATCTTCTCTTTACCACTGGCTTCTCGATAGAACCGCGTTTCGGGAAGTGCGGCCTCTATGCCTTGGCAAACCTGGGAAACATCTCCCAGCGGCTGGTCATCCTTACGTCGAAGAAATATTTCCCAAGGCATGGCTGGCTTTCTATCAAGGCATAACATGCAAAATTGTATCGGTCGCTCATCCAGTATTCGTAACCCGCCGAGCGGAGCGATTCATTGAGCCGTCTGATAAGCTTGCTGAACTCGACGCGATAAAAATTATTGGCAGGCTTGTTCGGGATGATTCCTGCAATGCCTTCGTGCCAAATAACGACTGGAATAACGGAATCGCGTAAGGGAAAAGTCTAGCAAATTTGATTAGCCAACGCGACTTTCGTTCATTTCTTGGTTCGTTGCTTTACGCTCCGCAGACGATCGTCGAAGTAGTCGCGAAGGAATTCGTCTTTTTCATCGGGTCATGCGTTCTTTTTGAGCGCAACCAACAGCAGGTCAGCGACAGCACCGCCAGAAGCCGGATTCTGACCAGTGATTACTCGATCATCTTCAACAGCGAATGCCGCCCATGGTTCGCTCGCCTTTTCGTATCGAGCGCCACGATTACGCATTTCAGTTTCCGTGAGGTACGGAACGTGTTTGTCTAGTCCAGCCAAATTCTCCTCCTCGTTAGAGAATCCCGTTACGCGCCTGCCTTTGATGAGTAGCGTGCCATCTGAAAGTGTGATGTTGAGCAAACCGACGGCACCGTGACAAACCGAAGTCACGAATCCATTGTTCTCATAAATGGACCGAGCAATCGACTGGAGTTTATGATTATCTGGGAAGTCCCAGACCACGCCATGACCGCCAGCGTAGTAGATGGCAACGTAATCGTCCGGGTTGATTTTTTCCGGCGAAAGCGTTGCGCCAAGTCGATTCATGAAGTCTTTGTTGCCATACCATTTCCAGTCGATGGGTTCGGCCATTTCGAGGCTGTGCGGATCAATCGGGGTGTAACCACCTTTGGGACTGACATAATCGACCGAGTAACCAGCGGCTTCGACTTTCTGCACGAAGTGAACGGCCTCGCCGAGCCAAAGTCCCGTGGGTCGGTTCATCTCAGGGTATTTCTCAAAGCTCGTGACAACAACAAGTATTTTTTTCGGCATGAGTTTCTCTCAGGGTTGCGCTGCCAGGTTTTATTTGAACGTATAACGTTGGCATCATCTAGCACGAGCAGTTCACTCAACGCAAGTCGAAACGGCCGACCGAGTGCTTTGTTTGCATGCCATGGTTCTCCGCCGCGTCTTCAACACACAATGCCAGTCAAATAACGGTCGAGATCACCGCAGCCGCCGCTCGTGATTAGTTTAGCAGGCTTGGCCCGAGCGGCAGTTTCGGTGCATTTAATAGTTCCTGGTTTCATTTAGCATCCACGTCAGCAGTATAGTCGACGAAGGGACGGAGCGTTGCATTCGGGTTGGTTCGGGATCACGCGGAGTCTGCAATAAGTCATTTGTTTGGTTATCGAAGTTGCTCATGTAACACGACCATCAACTCTCCAATCCAATAGTCCAGCCACGGAGTGGCGACAGATCGTTAGCCCCGGGTGAGCGCGGCGAGCCACAAGCGAGCCAAGCGTAACCCGGGGTCAGCGAAGCGAAAGATTTGGCGGTGAGGGCTGATGTAGCCATTTCAATTGTCAGCATTCGAACCGCAACATCAGTTACAGCGGCCATCGATTTGTCGAAGTCGTTGTCGTCTGTTCAGCGTTATTCGCCCCGACAATTTCAAGCGTTTGGCAGAGCGCATGTTATGTCGGCCCGTCAGGCCTTCCGCCGCCACGTCAACCGTAACCGGGGCCACAACGACCCCGGCAGAGGATGTGACGGGCCCTTCAGCCCTGGTCCACCATGCACAATTAGTTGACATTTCAAGCAATTGCATCTTGAACCAGGAACAGTTCGGATCACCAAGTTCGCGCGGTAGTCTAGACGGTAACGACGGATGTCATCGCGAACTTTGGTGCATCCGTTGGTTCGTCGACTTAGCCGCACTGGTTTGTGACCGATATGATTTTACAGTATTCGCATATCTGATAAAGTACCTGCCACGGTACTCCAATCCGATCGTTGAGCTCGGGTTCATGCAGTGCAAACACCCTGCGAGAATCGTAGCGAATCGAGTGTCCAAAAATTTTCGTGTACTCTTCGTTGATCGGCACGGTGCAATTCGGGTTGGTGCAGGTTTTCGATGGTGCGGCTTGATGAAAGGGGCGGCGGCCCATAGCGTTCAAAATAGAGTCATCAGTCCATTCATCATCCACGTTACGTCTAAAGTCATCAAATTCGACAAGCTGTTCATTTTTTGCGATGCTAATGGCCCGCTTCATTTCGGAGTCTGAGAGTTCCTGCAAGCCGAAGACGCCCTGATAATTTAGGGCATCGTGAGCGGAAGCGACGTCGATGTTACGTTGCGAAAAAGATACCGCCGATCGAGCAAAATATCGGGGAAAGTTAGTAGATGGAAAGCTTTCTCGAAAATCCTGCGCGCTATGAGTGATGACGTCAATAGTTTTGTCATTTGGAACGTGGTAGCTGAACTCACCGCCGGTCGATACGTAGTGAAAGCCGTAAATTAGCGGCAATCTTTTGACGTTGGGGATCGATACCCCCAATCGCTCATCGCTTAGGTCTAGGCAATACAAAAGATGGCATCTAGGCAGATCTGTAATGAGTAAATCAGACGCTTGGCGCGTTAGAATTGCAAACGCACGATTCATGAAGCTAACGCCACGACGAGTTGTCACGCGAAATCCATGTTCTTCCATGGTGCCACCAAATGCGTGACCGAAGCCACTTGCGTCGCTTATCGCCGTCAACTCACTGTGGTTTTGGTGGTTAAATACGCGAAGAGTCGTTAGTCTCGCAGTTCTCGGTCGACGAACGGCAGCGTTCAAGCGGTTCGAGGAGTTGATTAAATGGTAAGCGCGACACTATCGAGAACTCGATTGCAACGCATTGGTACGCCCGTCATGGGCATAAGTTTATGGGGTTCAAGTCCCCTGTGTGAGACTGGGAGTCTCAAGGAGATCAGTATACCAAATGACAACTCCGATTGGCAAAGCACTAGGCGAAAGCAACTGCGTACGGGCGACCGTGGGTGGGAAGGAAGCTGGAGCCAAATCTGCGAGGTTACGAACAGAAACATCCTACAAGGCGGGTACGACTGGGCGAGTGAGCCAATCATCACGAAGCCGTTCCCAGTTAGTCGTGCATGTAAAGGGTGAGCTTGTGCAGAGGAAACTTATGTTCTTATCCGGGGAGATCTGCTGGGTACCGAGGAGTAAGGCTTGCCTGAAAGCTCGGAACAACGCGGCGAAAGCCATATTGCACCCAGCAGAAGTCAGCAGAGGCCGTAGTACTGAGCTTCAACCACCAATTGAAACAGGAAGGGCCGAACAATGAAGAACAAGGAAGAGTCATCAAGCGATTCGCAGCGAGGGAACCCCCGCAAGTCAGTGCTTCGTCAAACTCACGAACACGCAAACCTGCGGACCACAGGTTCACCAGTCCGACCGGATGATGCCGCGACGGCATCGCTTGAGCAACCAGCCTTGAGTTTAATGCCAATGTCTCTCACAGAGGCGTTAGTCGAATCGACCAACATGGCGCAGGCGTGGAAGAACGTAAAGGCGAACCGCGGTGCCCCTGGCCCCGATGGGATCACCATCGCTGAATTCCCAGCTTGGCTCAGTCCACGTTGGAACGCGATTCGACAACAGCTTCTCGATGGCACTTACCAGCCGGAACCGGTTCGGCGAGTGTCGATCGACAAGCCCGATGGCGGCAAGCGTTTGTTCGGCATACCAAACTTAATCGACCGTTTGATCCAGCAAGCCATTGTACAAATCCTGACCCCAGTCTTTGATCCGGGTTTCTCGGATTCGAGCTACGGGTTTCGGCCAAAGCGCCCTGCTCACGGAGCTGCCAAGCAAGTCCGTCGCACGATCAGACGCGGTTATCGTTACGCCGTAGATATGGATCTTTCCAAATTTTTCGACCGAGTCGGACACGATGTGTTGATGGCTCGGGTCTCGAGAAAAGTCCACGACAAGACGTTGCTGCAGTTGATTGGTCGGTACTTGCGAGCAGGTGTGATGGCCGATGGTCAATTCCAAGCGACGACCGAAGGAACTCCGCAGGGTGGACCGGTGTCTCCGCTGTTAGCCAACATCTTGTTAGATGATTTGGATAAAGAGTTGGAGCTACGCTGTCTTTACTTCGTGCGCTATGCTGATGACTTTGTGATCTTCACCAAGTCCAAGCGGAGCGCCGAGCGAGTGTTCGAATCGGTTGCTAATTATCTAACACGCAAACTTCACTTGGTCGTAAACCTTGAGAAGAGTCGCATTGTTCCTGTCGCAGAACTCGAGTATCTCGGGTTCCGCTTCGTGGGCAGTCGCGCGACGATCAACGTGTCACCGAAGTCTATCGATCGCTTCAAGCATCGCATCCGCGAGATCACTGGGCGCAGCCGAGGGATCTCGATGGAGCATCGCCTGGGGGAACTCAAACGATATGTTCGAGGCTGGATGGGCTACTATGGTCTTGCTTCGCAGTTGAAACTGTTCGCAAGCTTGGAGCAGTGGATACGCAGGCGCATTCGGTGTTGTTACTGGAAACGTTGGCGACATGTTCGCACACGCATCAGCGAGCTAATGGCACTGGGCGTTCCACGCAGGCAAGCCATTCGACACGGGATTAGTCGCAAGGGTCCTTGGCACATGGCCAAGACGATCGCGAGCGGCGTTGGTATGACGAACGCTTGGTTAGCCGCTCAAGGAGTTTTGAGTCTTAAGACATTGTGGGCCGAGCTTGCTCATCTTCGTTGAACCGCCGGATGCGGACCCGCATGTCCTGGTGGTGTGGGGAGGACGGTCAGCAATGGCCGTCCTTACCCGATTTATCCAGCAAATGGTCGCACTACGCAACCACAGCCACAAGTCTTCGTTTTGTTGTCAGTTTGCTGCTGATTACATTGTGGGCAATTGCGAAATATGTCACCCTCCAAAACTGATCGCATATACCTCCGCAAACGCCATTTCTGATATCGAGCAAATAACAAGGCGAACACGAAACTCCATCCAAACAACCAAGCCATGGCAATCAAAACGCTTCCCGCGGTAGGCAGGTCTAGAAGGTGGGAAGCACGTGCGCCGATTGGAATCGCAAAAAGAGATGGGAACAGAATGAATATTGCGACAGTAAGGCTTTTGAAGTCCATAATCGAGCGTTGTACGAAGCTCTTGCAATGCACACTCGACATTGAGGCCAAGAATCGGTCAATTTCGGGATCCGTCATTAGCATACCAATCGCTCACGTTGGATAACGGCCGCGGTAACGGGGCCGCCGCCGCTCGACATTGATATGAAATTCCGCGTTACCGGCGGCTCCCGTTCACCGCTTTGGTATGCCTGGCATGCCGACTAACTTGTGGGGTGTAAGTCCCCTGTACGAGAACGAGACCCTATTGGAAGGTAGTATACCAAATGTAGTTCCAGAAGGTGCAAGTACTAGATGAGGGCAACTGCGGAAGGGTGACCGACCGTGGGAAAGAAGCCTGCGAAGGTGTGCGTAAATGCTGAGTTTGTTCTTGCCGACGATGATAGCGAAGGCAAGC
>JANRMD010000149.1:0-24598 GCA_033761895.1 Pirellulaceae bacterium
CACGCCCTTCGCAGAGCCTCAGGGCGTGCCACCCAAACCCGATTACCCTAAGATTAAAGCTTGTCGCGACACTAGGGTGGAGCGATAGCTGATTGGCTAACAAAAATTGACCGAAGGCTACTATCCCGCCCGCTCGCAAGCACGGCTTGCGACCCGAGCGGCGGGAAGGAGTAGTCTGGTTCGAATTGGAATCCGTTACCGGTCAGCTAGCCGATACCGCTACAACCATTCAGTCTTTGAATGGGATTGGTTATTGGACGCCATCAAGGCAACCGCCATCATGCAGCTTATTCACGTCGAGCAGAATCGTTGTTCGCGGGAAAGAATCCATGGGTCGACTTTTAAAGTTACTTTTGATTGGCCTTGGTGGCTCAGCAATGATCATCTTCGTGGCAGTCCTGCTGACGCCACTATCTGACGTTGAAGAAGATTCCGTCGGCGCCGTCGGCCAGCCTGTGGATATGCAACCTGCGGCTGACGCCCCGAAGTCTGAGGACACCGGCGATGTTAACGTGCCGCTAGTTCAACCTAAGCCGACGCTCTCGTTGCCAGAGGTTGCTAAGGAAACCCCAACGAAGCAACTTCAAGATGAGATCCGTGCCGCTGCTGCGGAACTTACCGAATTGTTTCCAGGAGATGCTGCCAGCTGGCACGTAGCGGCTCAAGTTGAATTTGAACTCTTGCAATCCGAAAAGGCAGAAGAGTATTGGAATAAATGCCTCAGCCTGGAACCCAAGCACTTTGGTCCGTATCTCGGAATGGCCGACCTACTGACCTCTAAGGGCCGCTTTGAAGACGCGATCATCGTGCTCAAGAAGGTCTTTGCCCTCGGTGGCTCGGCCCCCGAGGTTTACTTGAAGCTCGGCGAGGCTTATGAAAATCAAGGGATGCTAGCCGACGCCTTGGAAACTTTCACTCTCGGCTCGCAGGCGTTTCCCGATGATGCAGACCTATTGGCTGGGCTCGGTCGTTTGCAATCGCAGTCCAATCTTCTGCCTGAAGCGGAGTCCAATCTGAAGCGAGCTATTGCCATACGAGGTGAAACGCAACAGTTGTTGTCATCGCTGGTTGTGGTCCTGATGCGTCAAGAGAAACGTGACGAGGCAGGTGCTCTTAGGAAAAACTTGCAACAGCTGGTCAGCAAAACGCCAAGTAATCCGACTTCAAACGATTCCGCTTTTCAGCGAGCCTACGATGCTGCGCTCCGGCAGTCGGCATATCGGATTTTTGAGAGCTGTGGAAGCGCGCTTTACCAAAATCGCCGCATCGATCTGGCCGAAAAGTACTTCCTCCGCGCTGTCCAGCAAGATCCCAAGATAGTAAGCGGTTGGGTGGGACTTTCAGAGACTTTGCTGAAACAGCAAAAGTATGCGGACGTGATGCAGGTTATGAAACGCATTATCGACTTGGAGCCCGAGGATCCGATCTACCAAATCAACTTGGCATCTGTTGAGCTGAAGCTAAATGATTTCCAAGCCGCTGAAGCGACTCTGAAGAAAGCGCTGACTTTAAAGGATGAGAATTCGGCCTTAGCACAGATAGCCCTCGCCAAGCTATACCTTTCAAGCAGGAGGTTTGAACTCGCGCACCAAGCCGTCGATGTTGTTCTGGCAAGTGCTCCTGCCCCGGAAGTCGCGCAACTGAAAGCCGAGATATACAGAGCGGAAGGCAAACCCGAACAGGCTGCAGAACTTCTCAAGTCAATGCGAATCACGACGCCATGAATCTTGTCCCCTGGATTTTGCTGATTGCATGTGTAGTTGATTTAGCTCCTTTCGCCTTTGGGCAATTAAGCTCCCAGAAAAGCACCATAAGATTCGCTGATGTATCGGAGTCCTCTGGCTTAAACTTCCGCCATCAAGATGGTGGTACTGGAGAACGCTATCTACCCGAACATATGGGCGCTGGTCTGGCAAGTTTCGATGCCGACGGAGACGGGCGACTGGATATCTACTTTCTCAATGGAGCGAAGTTGCCCAACCTCGAACCCTCCCTTGAGCTGACCGATCGTTTTTTTCGTAACCGCGATGGTAAGACTTTTGATGACTTTACTATCGCGGCCGGCTTGACTGAGTTGTCTTACAGTTTGGGGGTTACTGCCGGAGACTATGACAATGATGGCTTTCAAGATCTCTACATAAGCAACTTTGGAAAGAATCGTTTGTTTCATAACAATGGAGATGGCACGTTCTCCGACAACACGGACGAATGTGGCGTCGGAGATGGGAATAAATTCAGTGCGGGAGCCACGTTCCTAGACATCGATAGCGATGGAGATTTGGATCTGTTTGTTGGGAACTACGTCAGCTTTAATTTTGACCGGCATCGCTCGCTGGCGCCCACAGCCTTTCCTTACTCGCCAGGTCCTCGCGACTTTCCCGCCATACCGGACTCGCTTTTCCTCAACAATGGTGACGGGCGCTTCCGTGATATCAGTCATGATGCGGGCATAGATTCCGTTGCCGGCCCAAGCATGGGTGTCGTTGCCGCGGATTTCGACGGCGACAATGACGTCGATATCTTCGTCGCCTGTGACGGAGAAGCCAACTTGTTGTACGTCAACGATGGTCGCGGGCATTTTACTGAAGAGGGAATTCTAACCGGGGTCGGCCTTGATTCCCGTGGCGTCGCCAATGGCTCTATGGGAGTCGACGTTGCTGACGTCAATGGCGATATGCTTCTGGACCTCTTGGTAACCAATTACTCGGACCAGCTACCTGAGCTGTTCCTCAATCAACAACCAGGTGGAGTTTTCGAAGAGAGCTCGCGAGGCACTCAAATCGGAACTGAAGTCCTTCCGCACGTGAACTGGGGCGTGGGATTGGTCGACCTCGATTGCGATGGTGACAAAGATGCATTCATTTGTAATGGTCACTTGTTAGAAAATGCGAAAGAGGTTGAACCGCAAACCGATTTCGGTGTTCGCAATACGATTATGGAAAACTTAGCAAACCGCAGCTTCCGAAGCGCCACTGACGCGGCGGGGCCAGCTCTTCTACAAGCGAGAAGTAGTCGCGGGGCTGCATTCGATGATCTCAACTTCGATGGTCGCATCGATGTAGTCATTCTGAATAGCGATAGTTTTGCGCAAACGTTGTACAACACCACCGAGAATCACAATCATTGGTTGCTGGTCGAGTTGGTGGGCAGCCACGTTAATCGTGATGCCATCGGTGCCAAAGTGTGGTTGCACAGCGGCAATAAAGTGCAGTTCGCCGAGAAAGTGAATGGCCGAGGCTACCAGAGCTTCTGCGGTGCGGCCCTGCATTTCGGCTTAGGGGAGAATACTCGCGTTGATCATATCGAGATTCAATGGCCGGGGAGCACCGATAAGCAAGTGCTCCACAACGTGGACGTAGATCAACGGATAAAAATTGTGCAGTAGTGAATAAGTTGCTTCTGCTGAGTGCAAGCATGGCGGCGCGAAGGTCGCATCCGGCAGATGCGACCCACCCAAGCCGGTCGCATCCAGCAGATGCGACCTACCAAAACCCGTCGCATCCAGCAGATGCGACCTACCAAAACTCGTCGCATCCGGCAGATGCGACCTACCAAAACCGCACCGCATCTCGTTCCCAGGCTCATGCCTGGGAACGCACTGCCTTGGAGGCTCTGCCTGGGGTGTGCGACAAATAGCAATAAAGCAGAATCCGATTATGTAACTTTTGTTCCTCTTCAGGCAACACAGTCACGTACGAAGGAGCTCCCCCTCTCCCCGGAGTACCGGGGCGAGGGGAGCCACAGCGCTTTCACTTGTCGATTGCGTTGATGCAAAACGAAGCTGTAACAAAACTCTCGCTAGAGTTTTTGAAAGATTGCTATTTGTCGCACAGCCCAGGCTCTGCCTCACTTTGACATGAGCAGCTTAAGGGCCTTCTCGAGGTTCTTGGTGTTGGTTGACTCAAGCCTCAGCAATTGAACTCGACGCCCCGGAGCGTCGATGGATTGCTTGTCTAGTTTCTCGATAAAGGTCTTGATTTCAGTCGCAAGATCCAGCGGTGCTCGCAGAATGATAGTATTGGTTGTTTCATCGATGGCGATGGTCAATAGCGGTCCAGATGCCTGAGCGTTCAACTGCTGCAGCACAATCGCCACCGAGGTTGTGACCCCTTCGGGAATTTCAATCGCTCTTCGACCAGCGTTGGCGGACAACTGTGACTTGTAAACATCTTCGATTACCGCCACGACGTTCTTGGCACTGGCGCTGTTCAGTTGCACCATGGTGGGCGTCACCTGTTGCAAGGTGTCTAGCAGTTCATC
Source organism: Pirellulaceae bacterium (assembly GCA_033761895.1). Classification (GTDB taxonomy): domain Bacteria; phylum Planctomycetota; class Planctomycetia; order Pirellulales; family Pirellulaceae; genus Aureliella. Next base: position 4,261 of record JANRMD010000149.1, read on the forward strand.
CGAGTCGATGACGCCGAGCAATTCTTCAACAATCTTTCGATCCGCCCGATTACCGCTGACGATCAAGCCGTTGATGCGGGAGTCGGCGACTATCTTCACGCGTTGAAACACTTCCATTCCAGGCGAGCGCGACGAGCGATCTCCGGACTTAAACAACTCCGTCAGCAATTCTTGGACTTGGTCCGCGCCAGCATGTCGCAGCAGATAGACCGAGAAATTGCCTGTGGTGGCGAACGGAGTCACCGACGGACTAAGCAGTGAATCGAGTAAACGGCTCAATTGGTCCAACGCCGCCGTGTCATCCGACGCCAGCGTCCATTGCTCCTCTCCGGTCACAACAATGATGGGCGAGGACTTGACTTGATTGCCATTGGCATTGGTCGCATTAGTCCCTTCCTGAACTGTGCTGGTGTTCTGGGGGCTGGCGTCCTGAATGCTTGCCAGCCTTACTCGAGGCGTGGTATTCATCGTGGTGCTACCCGCCGGATTCTTGGGGGGGGCGGCAGGTTCCGGCGCAGTGTCGGGCTTGGGTGTCGGCTTTCCGGGTTCAATGATTTGCAAAGGGTTATCACGCATCGTTGGCCATAACCGTTGAAGCTCGTCAAGCAAGCGCTGCGAATTGCGGTGCACGGGCACGAATCGTAAGCGACCCGAGGGGACGGTCGAGTTCACGGCCGAGGCTTCCCCCATCTGCTTAAGCAATTTGTGGACGTTTTCGAGCTGTTCCTTGGTGGCGCGGACTAGGACTTGTTGCAAGTTACTGTCGACGGTAATTTGCGGTGCGTTGTTCAGGGGTTCATCGCTGAACAAAGCTTCTGCGGCAGTCTTGAATGAATACGGATCGGTTTCATTGAGCTGGATGATTTCCAGATCTCGTTTCGGTGGCGTCAACTGCGTCAAGGCATCCTCAACCATCTTCAGATGCTCTTGATCGCCAGTGACATACAAACGTTCGTTCAGCAGGTCGTAGCTGACCGCGACTTTTGCGGCTGAGTCTTTGAAGAGGCTTTCGATCGACGTTGCAATCGATTTCCCATCAACACCACTCAACGAAAACAGTTGCATCCTGCGCCCGTCGTCGCCGGTTTTAGTGTGATCCAGTTGCTCAACCAATTGAGTCGCAATCTGCAATTCTTGGTTGCTGCCAACGACAAACACGCTTTTCGTATCGCGGCTGAAACTGACCCCCACTGTTGTTCTTCTCCCAAAAGCGCTCTCGAGTGCCGCAGCGACTATTTCAGGGTTAGCATGCTTGAGCACAAATGCCTTGAGGGTTGGCAATCGAGTTGGCTGTGCATTCAGGCTTTCAACTACCTTGGCGATGGCTACATGTTCTTCGGGGATCGCTGTTGCAAAGACACCACCGCTAACCGTGTCCGCTGAAAAGTCGGCTTTGGGGAAACTCTCTTTGAGCGCTTTGGCCAGCGGCGTGGGGTCGGCGTTGGTGATTGCCAAGAATCGCGTCTCACGCGGCGTCGTACCACCTGCTTCAACTTCTTCGATCACTTGTGCGATTCGCTTCATGTCCTCAGCGTTGGCTGTGACAATCACGCTGTTGGAGGCCAGATCTGCCGTCACTTTGGCTTCGGCGGACATTTCTTGAACGGCCGTTCTCAACGAAGTCGCATTGCCGTTTCCGATGGGGAACACGCGAGTCTCGCTGCCTGGTTTTTCGGTATCAAAATCCTTCACGATCGCCGCGATTCGCGTGTGTTGCTCTGCCGTTGCGGTCGCGATCAAGACACGCTCCTCGCGCGACCCGTAGATCGCCGCTTCGGGCATCAATTCATCAAGTACAACTTGAAGGCCGCGAGCGCTGCCCTGCTTGAGCCGATAGACGTGGGTTTCTAAGTCCGTTTTCTTCGGCACGTCAAACGACTTCATGAACTCCGCTATCTTGCGATGGTCTACTTCGGTGGCTGTCGCAGCCACTGTTCGAGTAAGAAGGTCCTGCGCGAGTGTGGCTTTAGGCACAAGGGTCTGCAGGATCGTCAAGGCGCTTGCTGAGTTGCCGTACTGGAGCGGATAAACAACCGACGTGCGGACTTCAGGCGACGGGAGTTGCTGCTCAAGCAATTCGACTTTGGACGTTACCAACGCCAGTTCCTGTGGTGTGCCGATCGCCAGCAGTGTATTGTTCAGCGGATTGGATTCCAACCGAATCGAAGCTGGCAGAGTGGCTTGCAGTGCAGTCAGCAAGCCACTTAGCTGCACGCGCAACGGGTCGACATGAAATACCTTCACCGTGTTCTCGGATGCATTCGGGCCATTCGTCATCAACTCAATCACTTCTGCGACGCGTTTCTGTTGCTCGACCGATGTGATTACAATCACTTGACCACTCACCGGGTCGGCGGTTACGTCAAGAAACGGGAAAAGTGCTTGTAGTGACGTGAGGACTCGGGGCGCTTGCGCAGGCTTGACGGTGTATGTGGCGGGCGCACGCGGTAGGTCATAACTCTTAAGGAATTCGGCAATCTTCCGATGTTCGCTGGCCTTGGCGGTGGCGGCGATGGTCCGAGTTGTCATGTCGCGCCCCAGCGTGGCTTGGGGAACTAAGGTAGAGAGAATCGTAATGGCAGTGTTCGTGCTCGCGTGCTGCAACTGATACACTTGCGAAGTGACATTGTCAGGTGCAGGCATTTGTTCTTGAAGCTGCGTTAGCTTTTCGGAAACTGTGGCGATTTCTTCAGCGGTGCCAACAACCATCAGTGTGTTGTTTTTGATGTTTGGTTCAATGCGAACTTGCGACGTCACTGTGGCTTGCAAGGCATTGACGAGGTCCGTCAGGTCGGAACGTGTGGGATCGATTTGGAAGACCTTGACGGTTCGTTCGGAGGCATTGGGGCCCGTTGCCAACAGTTCGATTACCTCCGCGATGCGCTTTTGCAATTCGGGCGACGCGACCACAATCAACTGTCCGGAAGTTGGTACCGAAGCAACACCCACGGTTGGGAAAAGGGTTTGCAAAGCGGTTTGAACGGCGATTACTTGTGTCGGTTTGACGATGTAAGTGGCTGGTTCTTTGGCGGCCGATGCAGTCTTGCCTATTTGTTCGATGGCTTGCTGCACGCGCGTTTGCTGCTCCTCGGAGGCCCACACGGTGGCTGTTCGTGAAACTAGATCCGTGCTGATGATTGCCTGTGGCGCAATCTGCCCAAGAATGGTTGCCAGCGTTGTCATCTCGCCCGCAGGTACTGGATAGGTCTTGACGAATTGGGGTTTACCATCGGGTGAAGCCACCAGTCGCTCGATGGCTTCGCCGAGTTGCTCGAGTTCTGAGTCGGTCCCCGATGCGATGATGCGATTGGCGGTTGCATCCGCCGATAACTCCAAATTCGGCCACAATTTCAGGAGCGTCGGGAGCAGAATTGCGGCCTGTAGTTTCTTCGTCTCGTAAGTGCGAATATTGACTGGTCCACGAGCCGCAACGGCGCGATCGACTTGATCCAGCGTTGTTTTGACCGTGGCTTGTTGTGCGAGTGTACCGGTAACCACCAGTTGCTTGAGTTTATCGTCAGCTAACGTGGTTGCGCCGGTAAGCAGTTGATCAATAACCGTCTTGATTTGAGTTGGTGTGGCTTGTTTCAGCGGATAAGCGACAACGACTTTTTGTTGGTCGACATCCGCTTCTTGGCTGAGCGCGGTGATCAGCTTTTTGATTTCCGCGTGGGTTGCTTCATCGGCGGTAATCAACAGACGGTTGCGTTCGGCGTCAACATTGACGCGCGCCGTTGTTAACAGAGGCGTAAGAGCTGTCTGCAACGCCGTGGCGGTAAGTCCCTTTACGGAGTAATTCTCCAGTCGCTTTTCTTCGCGTTTCGTAAGCTGCTGATTGAAGACTTGGATGCGATCAGCGATCTTGGTTTGCGAAGCATCATCGGCCACGACGGTTAGTGATTTGCCATCTGTACTGGCTGTGATTTTGGCTTCAGGGAACTCCGCGGTGAGTATTTGCAGCGCCAACGAGTATTCCTGAATCTCAATGGGATAGTTCTTGGGAACAGTTAATGTGGGTGCAGGCGTGGGGAGGTCGAGACCCTCCAGTACCTTTGCAAACTCCGCGTGCTGCGTCTCAGAAGCCCAAACGAATAGTTCAGATTTGTTGGCACCATCGACGATCTTGATTGTCGCGAGGCTCTTGGGCAATTCAGTCAGTGTTAGGGTGGCGCGGCGTGCCAATTGATTCTTGGTCAAGTTGTAGATCTGTAGTTTGCGATCCTCGGGATTCGGTAGTACGCTCAAGAGTTGTGGCAGCATGGCTTCGATGGCAGCAATGTCGGTGGCATTGCCGAGCATCATTAGTTGACGACCATCGGCGGCCAACCATGTGTTGGCTGTAGGCACGATCTTTTGGGCCGTTGCTAGCCAAGTTGCATCGGCGACACGGTCGAGCGCAAATGCGCGCAGTTGCATCTGATTCGGATTCTTGAAGCGTTGCCAAACTTCGATGATCTCACTGGCGGTCTTGATGTCGGCTTGCGAACCGCGCACGAACAAGGCCCCCTTCGCATTGGCGGCCACTTGGCTTTGTGGTAGGAACGACTTCAATGCGGCTTCAATCAACGTCGCGCTAGCCGGTTCCACATCAAAGACCTTCATGGTTTTCTCACTAGAAACCGGCAAGATGTTGATTGATGCCAGACTGGCTTGAATTCGCTGCTGATCCTCCGGTGACGCGACCACCAGCAAGCGATCGGCTGTGGCAGTAACAACAGCTTTGGGCACAAGTGTTGAAACCTGTTTGGTGAGTTCAAGTGGCGTGATTCCAGTGAACTGATAAGCCACCGATTCGCTGTTGGGCAGCTCGGCAGCGGTTGTGACCATCTGGTCAATCGCTTGCTTAAGAGCCGTCTGTTGGGCAGGCACAACATAAGCACTCAAGACACCCGTCTTGGCGTTGACCGTGATCTGTTCACTGGGGATTAACTTGCGGACCGTCTCAAGGGCTTGTGTAGGATCCAGCAGCCCGAGCGGATAAGCGGCGAATACCGGTTGCGGCGGTGGAACGGGTTTCTCAGGTACAGGTGGTTGTTTTGGAAGTGGCACCGAGGCAATCAGCTCATTGATCGTCTGCATCTTGCCACCAGTTTCAATGACCAGCAGTTTGCCGCTTTGGGCCAGTGGAATCGCTCGACCATAGCTGCTCAGATACGGCTTCACTTCCGACAACACAGCTTCGATGGGACGACCGGCTAGCGGAAACATCACGCTTACCAATTCAAAACGCCCTCTTTGGGGCAGTTGTTCTAAAGTTACTCTCGGCAACAACTCGACTGGAATCGAATCGCTAAGTTCCATTACTACCAACATTTTCTCGCGACGAACCAGCGCAAAGTTGCGGGTCATCAAGACGCTATTGAGCAGGTCGATGGCTTCGCTCGGTGAATAGGATCGCACGTCGCTGTAGGTAAACGTTCCCGGAGGAGTGCGGTCCATAACCAACGTCAGATCTTGTTGGCGGGCGAACCAATTCAAGACGTCGTCCCACTTCATTTCACGGAACTGGAACATCAACTTCGTCTGGGTGATTTCGGCGGCAAATTTTTTGCGTTGCTCGTCGTTCAGGACCGCCAGAATTTTTTGCTCGGATTCCGCCGCCGCTTTGGCTTTGGCCGCTGCATCGGGTGCAGCGGCAAGCGCTTCTGCCCGTGCCTGCAACAAATTCTGCAGCGCAACACGCTGGCCGTCATCCAAACTCAGGCGTTCCGCCACATCGGGATGCACCAGGCTCGACAAATCCGGTTGCTGAGCGGTAGCGGTTGGCGCTATCCAAAGCGCAAGTGCCCAACAAGCGATCAAAGCAAAGGAACGCATTACAGTTCTTGAAACCATTCGTTATCGTTCTGGGGTGGGGTATTGGGCGTGGGCTGAGCCCAACGCGAGGCAGGACTATACAATATAGTTAAAAAATCTCAGACTGTCGGTGAATTCGAGACAGTTCTCGACGATCGTCACCGAGTTTACTCTGCGGAATCAGGGCTTCTCAGCTAGATTCCCCCGTCAAAGCAGCTTCCATCCCCCGTTAGGTTTGCACCCCCGCCTGTTTGCGGAAGTTGGCTGCGCAACTGATGATGCTGAGCTAAATCGGGTTGCGTTCGGATAAGCGGCGGGTGGGCTGCTTGAAAAAACAGTTGCTTTGAAAGTGAGTGACATTGGTCGTCCTCGCCCGGCAGGTCCAAACTAACCTAGACGTTTCACCGTGTCAGAGTGTCTGCATTTGCGAGACGGCGGCTGCAGCGGTTGCTGGGTCGGTGGTGTCCACCAACACGGAACCATCGCGCAGAACGATATTGCGTTTGGCATTTCGAGCCACTGCGAGATCGTGAGTCACTAAGATCACTGTCAAATTGCGTTCGATATTCAGTCGACGAAACAATTCGATAATCTCTCGACTGGTGCGCGTATCCAGGTTTCCGGTAGGTTCATCTCCCATCAGAATACTGGGCTCAGTGGCGAGCGCCCGAGCGATGGCAACCCGCTGCTGCTGTCCACCGGATAGTTGGCCAGGATGATGATCATGACGATCGGCGAGCCCCACGAGTTGCAGCATTTCAGCCGCTTTTTCACGACGTTTTCGGGGACTGAGCCCTTTACCGTATAGCAGCGGCAGCTCGACGTTCTCCATGGCTGAGGTACGCGCGAGCAGATTGAAATTCTGGAAGACGAAGCCAATTTCACGGTTCCGAATCTTCGCCCGCTGATCTCGAGTCATTCCGGTGACTTCTTGTCCATTCAGCTGATAACTGCCACTGGATGGACGATCTAGGCAGCCAAGGGTATTCATCAACGTTGACTTGCCAGATCCGCTGGGGCCGATCAAAGCAGCGTACTCGCCCCGCTCCATGCTCAATGTCACATCGCGAAGTGCGTGCACTTCCACTTCGCCCATCGTGTAGACTTTGCTGACTTCTTTGAGCTCGATTAAGGGCATAAGACCTAGCAGGTGGCTGAAAAAGTCGATCGGTAAAGAAGTGCGAAGAGCGTCTGGATTTCCTCACTCACACGTCGAGTTACTTTTCAGTAGCCTGCTAGCGATGCAAGGTAGACGAGACGAACCGCTCTCCATTGTAGTCGTTCAGTTACCGCGCGGTAGTTTCGAGTGCTCGTTTACGCCGAAATCCAAGTAGGTTGCTGAAAAAGTCGAATTGTGAACTGAGGCGGATCCTTAGTAACCCAAAGCGTCAGTCTTGTTGTGGCGCTATTGGTTGCTGCGAAGCGATCCGGACAACGTTTTGCTTGGTTTTTCATAACCGGAAGCGTTAGGCGAAAATTGAGTGGCCCAAACGGAGGGGGTTTCGAACGAGAATACAATAGAGCCCCAAAACGCATTTCATGTCATGCTTAAGCCACTCGATACGCCTTTATAGCGTTTACAAAGGCGTCTAGATTCACTATGATGATGGCCTCGTTTCGCGGAAATGCGTTCGGTGAGTCTCAGGAATTGACTCTCGTCGATAACTTAAGGAGACCAAAAGTGGCGTCTAGAGCTTACTTTCTGGGTGAATGCCCAACCTGCTCGAGAAAATTGGAGATCCGCGTTGAGCTACTGGGCAAGCGGGTTGCCTGTCAGCATTGTGGCGCGATACATGTTGCCAGTGATGCTCAAAACCGCCAAAGCACAAACCCACATAGCGACCAGAAGATCGACCAACTGTTGGCTCGTGCGAAAGCTTACGTCGACTCAGTCGAATCGCCGCACCCGACAACCAGCGAATAATGCGAGGTCTTCCCAGTAATGGGGATACGTTTTCGCGGTGCAGCCAGGATCGAGTATCGTCAGACCAGAGCACCTCAGGCTAACTAGCGCGAGACTCATCGCCATTCGATGATCGCGGTAAGTTTCGATTTCGCAAGGAATGACTTCTCGGGGCGGATGAATTGCCAAACCATCCGGAAATTCGTCAACAACCGCTCCCAGTTTCCGAAGTTCTGTGGCCAAGTCCGAGATGCGATCGGTTTCTTTGACACGGTTATGTGCTACTCCATGTACCGTGGTTGGGCCTTCTGCGAACATCGCCACGGCAGCCAGCGTTTGTACGGTGTCGCTGATATCGGACATATCCACATCGATGCCCTTCAGCTTGCCCCCTTGGACAGTGATTGAGTCACTGCCGTACTCGACTTTGCAGCCCATCTGCGCGAGGCATTCGCAGAATCGCACGTCGCCCTGAAGACTGCGTCGACTTAGTCCCTCAACGGTTGCGGCACCGCCCGTCAGCGCTCCAGCAGCCCAAAAGTAGCTTGCCGCAGACGCATCAGGCTCAATTGCGTATTGGGCTCCGCGATACTTCTTGGCCGCAGAAATGGTAAAGGGTCCCTGTTCATTGCCATGGATTTCGGCTCCAAAGGCCCGCATGACTTCGGCGGTCATCGCGACGTAGGGGACCGAAACCAGTTCACCCTCGACCTGCAATTCAACGTCCGCTCGAGCCATCGGAGCGGCCATCATCAGGCCGGATAAGAACTGGCTTGAGATATTTCCTGCCACTGTCGCGCGTCCACCCGCCAAGCCTCGTGCGTTGAGCAAGACTGGAGGGCAATTCGGGTGCTGTGCGTTCAGGCTTTCGACCTGCGCCCCCAATTGACCGAGAGCGGCCAGCAAATCAGCGATTGGCCGTTCACGCATTCTCTCTACGCCATCCAACCGAAATCGTCCTTCACAGGCAGCCAGAGCCGCGGTGAGAAATCGGATCGTGGTACCACTATTCGCAACAAACAACTCCGCATCCATGACTGGCGTTTTGCCTCCGCCGCCATCGATCACCAGTGTGTGATCAGCTTTGTTGTGCTCGACGTGCAAGCCAAGCTGTTGCCAAGCCTCGATCATCACGGTCGTGTCTTCGCTATCCAAAACACCGCTCAACACGCTGCGGCCCGCAGCCAAAGCTGCGCAGACGATCGCGCGATTGGTGATGCTCTTGCTCCCTGGAGGCCGAATACTGGCACGGATCGGAGCGGTTACGGGATCGATCTTTACACTTGCCACGCGTGGGGAACTTTCCGATCAGGCGAACGAAGACTGCTGATGGTTTTCAGGCAGGTAGTTTTCAAGCAGGAATTGGGTTGGTAAGTCTATCGATTTCGGCGTATTGGATCTACGTCGGTACGACGGGTTGTGTTTGCCTCAGCGGCGGGTTCGGCGGAGGTGGACGTCCGCGCTCCAAAAAGCTAGACCAGCGGATTGGAAAGTCGATAGGCACTACATAAGGACTGGATGATCTGAAATGTGAGTGACATTGCATGCAGAAGGTAGACGGGACAAATGGTCCCATCCTACGATTTACGATTCTCCTCCACAGTGCATACTTCAAAGGCAATCGTTCGGCCTATGTTGAAAAAACCCGCGTTTTCAAAGTCCAATTGCGCTGCCGAGCTGCCGATTTTTTAAGCAAACCATTGGTGCAGTGAATTGACGCACTGCAGCGGTGGACGTAGTATCAGCATCTACATCGCGGCTTGAGAGGTATTGTGACCGTTCGCCGCTGATGAATTGGATGTTCCGAGCGATTCGTTCTGGATTCGTACTGGAGTATTGACGTTTGGCCGCTACACCTTCGCGCAGTGGTGTCTTTCAAGCTGCGACCGATAAACGCTTGGAAGCCTTCAGCGAGAGCATCAGCTTTGATCACAGGCTTTATGCCCACGATATTCGCGGTTCGATCGCACACGCTCAAATGCTTTCCCGGCAAGGGCTTCTGACTGCGGAAGAAGCGACCCAGATCGAATCTACTCTGCTCGACATTCAAGCGATCATAGAGCGCGGCGAGATGCAGTTTCGCCCAGAACTTGAAGACATCCACATGCACATCGAACAGGCACTCATTGAGCGCTTGGGCGATACGGGACGGAAACTGCACACCGCGCGCAGTCGCAATGACCAAGTCAACACGGATGTCCGCTTGTGGACGCGCGACGCGCTCGACAGGATCGATGGTCTGCTTAAGCAGCTGCAACTCGCTTTCCTCAGTCGTTGTGACCGCGACTTGGATGTAATCCTACCGGCCTACACGCACTTGCAGCGGGCTCAACCGGTCCTCGCCCCGCATTATTGGCTGGCTTACATCGAAAAATATGCGCGCGACCGCCAGCGGCTAGCGGACTGCCGAAAGCGTGTGAATGTCTGCGGGCTGGGCGCGGCGGCTTGTGCTGGTACGACGATGCCCATCGATCGCCACTGGACCGCACAGCAGCTCGGCTTTGAAGAAGTGGCTGCGAACAGCATTGATGTCAGCAGCGATAGGGACTTTGTGATCGAGTCGGCCTTTGTGTTGGCGATGATTGCAGAGCATCTCAGTGGCTGGGCTGAGGAATGGATTTTGTGGTCGACGGTCGAATTCGGGTTCATCAAGTTGCCGCACCAATTCTGCACCGGTTCGTCGATCATGCCACAAAAAGTGAATCCGGATACGCTGGAACTAACTCGTGGCAAATCGGCTCGAGTTTTGGGCAATTTGCAAACGCTCTTGGTACTCGTAAAGGGATTGCCGCTGGCCTACAACCGGGACCTTCAAGAAGATAAACCGCCGCTGTTTGACTCCTTCGAAACCGTGGCTGCCTGTCTCGAATTGGCGATTCCGATCGTCGAACAATCCGAGTTGAAGCGTGATTCGATCGCTGCTCGGCTCGATCAGGGATACCTCGACGCAACCACCCTTATGGAGCATCTGATGAAGCGGGGGATTCCGCAGCGGACCGCCCATCACTTAGTCGGGACGCTTGTCGGAGTCGCTCAAGCCCAAGAAAAGCGACTGGCCGACTTAACCGATGCGGAGCTAAAAGCCGCTCATCCGACGCTCGACGGCACCGTCCGAGAGGTGTTAGGAGTGGAAAAAGCCGTCCAAGCCTACCAAAGTTATGGGTCGAGTAGCCCGACTCAAGTTCGTTCGCAGATTGCGCGGTGGCGCGAGCAATTACAATAATAGCTTGGCTCAGCACGACGGCTCGTCACGACCAAGCGAGAATACCCATGATCATACCCCAGCGTACTCAATACCGAACCTCAAGAATTGCCTTCGCGATTTGCTGCGTGTGGGCCATTTCCGGGGCGCCTTTCAATTGTGCGTTGAGCCTAGCGCAGGATCCATTTGGTGGTAGCGATCCGTTTGGTGGTGCTGAGGCAGCTGGCGATCCTAACGATGCCTTCGGAGCTCAACCGGCGGCACAACCAGCGACGCCACTTGCAACTGGTGCTCCTTTGCCGGTTGAAGATGCGGACCCAGTGGTACGTTTACTGCGAGAGAAGACTCCCAGCTCACCTGCTGCGATGGCTGATGGATTGACTTGGACCATTCGCCTCAAGCGTTGGGATGAAGTGGGACGCTTGCTCGATCGAATTCAAGCTCTCAATTGGTCGCTGGATCAAAAGGCAGCAGTTGCGCGACGCATGGGGGCCGCGATGGTGCTGCGCATGCGTTCAACTGAAGCCACGCTAACCGAAGCCCAGAAGAGCATTGCCGCTCAGTTGTTCCAAGCCCCCTCGCAATTGACTCGCGATCCAGCTTGGATCGATCAGACAATTGATAAACTCGCCAGCGATGTAGCTGCCGAACGCCGTGCCGCACAATTGCGTTTACATGATGCCGGCTCTGCTGGCATTAAGAGCTTGGTGAATCGTCTACTCGCAGGTGATCCCAAGGTTCCCGCGCAGCAGTTGGCTGTAGCAGCCAACAGTTTTGGTGACGATGGCCAAGAGGCGTTACGTACCGCCTGTCTAGTTCGTGATGTGTCGTCTGCCAGTCGCGTATTGTCAGCCCTCGCGGATTTGAAGGGTGGCGACTTCGGAACGGAACTCGGCGCGGCCATCGTGAGTCGCACGCTTCCTGCGGATGTGATTCAAAGCTTGACCAGTAAACTTGTCAGCAAGCATCAAAAGTTACCATCGTCACAAGCCATTGAAAAACACCTTGCTAATCGCTTTAGTTCTGCATTGAAGACTTATCAACAACAGCGGGCGATCGAATCAGAGCTGACCGATTACGTTTGGCGTCCAGCCGTGAATGGGACATCGATCGAACGCGTCGAAGCCTCGGTAGCGGATAAAGCCCTTGAGTCGGCGGCGCGCTTGGCGGCTTATCGCATGCAATTGCAGACTGCTACTGTGGATGGATTGGTCGACAGCGCAGCGATACTCATGCAACGCACGTACAAAGTACGCCCTCAATTGTTTGCAGGCGAACTCCCGAACCACATGTTGGCCGATATCGCTCCAGAAGTCCGCAGCGACCTGGGATTTTGGCAAAGTGTGTTCGCACGCTGTGAAGAATGGCAATTGCATGGTGCTGCAATTCGCTCGTTGCAGTTAATGGCGGATGGAATCTCAACGGGTGAATTTGATACTTCGGTCGGCTTTCTGACTAAATTGCTAAAAGACCCGACACCCGCGATCCGTTACACTGCGCTCGAGATCCTCGCCAAACTTGACCCACAAGCCAACTACTATGGCAATGAATGGGCCATGGAAACCGCCATTGAGATGACTCGACTTCAGTCTGGTCCGCACGCCTTGGTCATCGGCTTGCAAAGCGAACTCCGCCAAGCTGCCCAGCAGCAAATCAATCTCCAAACCAGTAGTCATGTAACGGTTGTTAACTCTGGCGTGGCCGCATTGAAGGCGCTTAAGGATCCAGAGCCCTTCGAGTTAATTTTTATCGTCGATCGAGTTGCCGATACAACTATTTCGCAGCTGATACAACGCATTCGCAACACAGATCGGGGGCGCTCATTGCCAATTGCTGTCTTGACCGAAGAGCTCTACAGCTACGAACGCGATCTGATTAGTGAAACACCTGGAGTAATCACTTCGGTACTCTCTCGTAACGCCGAGCAGATGGAACGCGTGATCGCTTTGATGCAAGCAGGTCTCGATACGACCCCATTATCCTCTACTGATCGTGCAAGTTTTGCGGCCTCAGCCAATCGTTTTCTGGCGCGCATCGCAACGGATCGCGAACATTACGCTTTTTACCCGCTTAGCAGTTGGCATTCTGCTATCGTACACAACAGTTCCAGTGTGACCGAAGCGAATCGCATGGCTCTTTTGTCGGGGCTCGGTTCTGCAGAAGCGCAGTGGAAGCTTGCTGGCCTAACGACCGTGGCCAGTATGAGTGAACAAGATCGCATGGAAGCCGCTAAGGCATTTGCACGTTCGGTCAAAAAGTTCGGTATGAACTTGCATCGCGAAAATGTGGTGACCGCTTATGAGATGTACAACGAATTTGGTCCGAAAGATCCTGTAGCTACGAAAGCGATGGGATTGGTACTCGATGTAATCGAAGCACAAGCAGGAAAGGCTCCCTGGCCGGAGGGGCTTTAGGACTGAGATAGAAGTGCGATCAGCGTATCGTCATCTAGATCTTCCGTGGATTCGGCCGTGATACGTAACGCTTCAAGGCCGCAGGAATGTCAAGGTACGGATTCCAATCTCAAACTCGCGATACGGGCTCTCCCGTCGCCGGAATCATCGGCTCTAGTCCCGCCATGGAAGAGGTCTATCAGCTCACGCGACGTGTCGCCAAGAGCAACGCTTCAGTTTTGCTGCTCGGTGAAACGGGTACCGGCAAAGAGCTGATAGCTGGGGCAATCCATAAACTCAGCGGTCGAAGCAGTGGCCCGTTCGTTAAAGTCAATTGCGGTGCACTCAGCGAGAGTTTGCTGGAAAGTGAGTTGTTCGGACACGTACGGGGCGCATTTACCAGCGCCGTTGCCAACCGCACCGGTCGATTCGAAGCGGCCCATAGTGGCACCATTTTCTTAGACGAAATCAACAGCACTTCGCTGATCCTCCAAGTCAAATTGCTGCGTGTTCTGCAAGAGCGAGAGTTTGAACGGGTCGGCGATACATCCACCATTACGGTCGACACACGAGTCATTGCCGCCAGTAACCGCGATCTCGCACAAGAGGTCAAAGAGGAACGCTTTCGCGAAGACCTTTACTGGCGGTTGAACGTGGTTCCCATTCAGATCCCGCCACTGCGCAAACGAGTTGAAGATATTCCCGATCTGGTCGCATTCTTTTTGAATCATTACAGCGAAAGGAACCAACGTTTCGTCGTTCACATCCAAAAAGAGGCCCTCGAGGCCATGCAGGATTACCACTGGCCCGGAAACGTCCGTGAGTTGCAAAATTACGTCGAACGCGCTGTCGTGATGGCGGATGAAGACGAATTGACTGTCGAACTATTGCCTGCAGTCGTTCGAAGTGGCGGCAGTAGCAGTCCCGGTACCGTGAACCTACGCGGACTCGATCTCGATACTCTGACGCAAGAGGTTGTTCAGCAAGGTGTTCGCGCTGCGGAACTTGAGAAAGCCGAGCTGCATTCCTTTGTGGTTAATCGCGTTGAAAAAGAACTGATTTCCCAAGTCCTGGCTAGTTGCAACAACGTGCAGACCAAGGCTGCCGGTAAACTTGGCATTAACCGCAACACCTTGCACAAAAAGCTCAAGGAATACGGACTCGAAAGCGCTGAAGGCGATTTAGAGTAGCTCACCAATAGTCCAGCCACAGCGAATCGCTGATTGGCAAGCCCTGCGGTGTCAAGCGAACGAAGCCTTCATGCCACTCGATGAATCCAAGAGCGACGTGCTTGGGTAGCTGCTGCGCGATAGCTGCGATGGACTGAGGCTCACCTGAACTGACCAGCGAACTCCAGTCGACTCCCTTCAGTTGGCGCATACCAAAGATAAAGCGCTCGCGAGTTCGCGTCGACCAATCCAACGTTTGCGATTCTGCAACGGGTGACTGGTCAGATTCCATACGCTGGAGGTATTTGAGCGTACTGCGGTGATTGACCGAACGTGTGCCACCAACATACGCTGCAGCGCCTGGCCCAAAGCCCAGCCAAGCCTGGCACTGCCAGTAGGTCTGGTTGTGAAGACACTCGCTGCCAGGCTTGGCGAAATTCGAAACTTCATAGTGATTCAGGCCACGCTGTTTAAGTGTGTCGATGGCATAAAGATACATTTCCAGTTCTAGCTCTTCGGCGACCGCAGCGATCTGGCCTTTTTGAAGTTGCGACCAATACTGAGCACCTTTCTCATAGGTTAGCCCATAGGTGGACAGATGGCTAACTCCGCCCGATGTCGCCGCTTGCAGGTCCGCCTTCCAAACTTGCATATCTTCACCTGGGACACCAAAGATCAAGTCAACTGAGACTTCATCGAACCACTGCGAGGCGATGTCGATGGATTTAGCAAGTTGATCGCCCGTGTGCTCGCGCCCGAGCATCTTCAACTTTGCCTTATCAAACGATTGCCCGCCGAGACTGATACGATTAATGCCCTGATCGCGCAAGAGTAAGCACAGATTCCGATCGATGTCTTGTGGATTCGCCTCAATACTCCACTCACCCTCGTCGACCAGCGGCAACCACCGACGGATCGCTTCAATCAACTGTATCATCGGTTCACGTGGTAGCAGAGTCGGTGTGCCACCACCAATAAAGATCGTGTTTACAGGCTGTGATTGCCCGAGAACGCTTAGCTCACTTGTCACGGCCTGGACGTAACGATCCACTAGGTCCAAACGATTGGCGACTACCGTGAAGCTACAGTATGGACAACGCGCATGGCAGAATGGGACATGCACGTAAGCGGCCTTCGGCGTCGTCAAGCACTCGTCGGCACTATCGAAGGATTCCATGTTTTCTTTTCAAGCAAGTTCATGTTGCATTTTGTATCTGGCAGAGTCGCACAATAGTCTCAATTGTTGCAGCTAAGATTGGGAAATCGTGCGACAAACCAGTCCCATGACAGTTACTTGTAAAGCCGCAGGCACAAAGGCAGTGGAACTGATTGCTGTACAAGCAGCGATGTGTACTTATGCAACTTTATGGACGCCACTCGCCGCAGAAGACCTCCACCGCGCCGCCAGTCATAAAGACGTGATTTGACGCTTCGTCCCAGCGTAGTCTCAAATCGCCACCGAGCAGGTGAATCAGGACTTCGCGCTCGGTGCGTCCGGTGAGTACTCCGGCAACACAAACCGCGCTTGCTCCAGTACCACAGGCCCACGTCTCACCCGAACCACGTTCCCATGTGCGCTGGCGCAGTTCCGTGCGCGATAACACCTCGATAAACTCGACATTGGTGCGGCGTGGAAAACGGGGATCCGTTTCCATCTTCGGCCCCAAGCCTAGCACCAACTCGTCCGTGGCCGCAGGCACAAACGTGACGCAATGGGGGTTACCCATCGAAACGCAAGTCACGTTAAGCGTCTTGCCGCCGAATTCAACTGGCAAGTCAATGACAGGAGATGTACTAAGCGTCGTTGGAACTTTCTCGGGGGACGTAATCGGTACGCCCATATCCACTGTGATCAGTTCCGCGAGGCCATCCTTGATCTGCAAATCAAGCGACAGAACTCCAGCACCGGTTTCGATCTTCAGTTTATCTCGACGGCAAATGCCATGATCGTAGACCAGTTTGGCGACACAACGAATGCCGTTACCGCACATCTCGGACTCACTGCCATCAGCGTTAAACATCCGCATCCGCGCATCCGCAACTTCGGAGGGCTCGACAAGGATCAAGCCGTCAGCGCCGACGCCGAATCGACGGTGTGAAATCGCAATCGCCACATCGGCTGGATTCTCTGGACTTGGTTGCGCAAAGCAATTGACATAAACGTAGTCATTGCCAGCGCCATGCATTTTCACAAATTTCATCAGGGTTCAATGGGTTGGAGAACGAAAGCTTTGTTTCGAGCCTAGTGCTTCGAAACAATTTAACTTAGGGGGGCGTATTCTGGTTTTCGTCTGCCATTGGCGTGCCGTGCCAGTGCAAACGAAGGTGATGATTCTAAACAACGGCGGTCACCCAATGCACTTATTTTTGCGCAAAGCTGTCGAAATAATGCGGCTGGAATGATCAAACGCGATCCAACGCGCTGCGACTACTGACTCAACAGTACCGCTACAGCGAATGACTCATCACCCAACTCGATCGTAAGTGATAACGTCCAACTTCGGCGACTCTCGTGTTACACTCGTTGAGCTGGTGAGACGTTTGGTTGTGAACGATAACTCCTTCGTTTGCACTGGCACGCCAGTGGCACACCGAACTAAAACTCACTAACCAAAACACACTCAACACCAAAATCAAATTGTGTCGAAGCACTAGTGGAGCGTCAAGCTTTAATCTTGGGGTAATCGGGTTTGGGTGGCACGCCCTGAGGCTCAATTCTACACGCCCTTCGCAGAGCCTCAGAGCGTGCCACCCTAAAATTAAAGCTTCACGGTCCACTAAGTGTAGACTCACGATGGGGAGATTGTACGGTATCGCCTCCCAGATCGACTATCGGCCCACTATCGGCCGGAGTGCCATTGGGCAAATTCGGATAGTTCACCGGCCGTAATACGCGCAAATGTAGGCAGGTCGTGCTGGCGGGCATATTGGTAAGTGTACGCGACCGTGCGACGACCCGTAAGCGTTTCGCAGTCGATGAGTTCGCGGTTGTACAAGTTGTAAGGATCGCCGGGTCGATACTCTTCGACATCATCCAGCACCTTCACAAGGGCGTCGAAGTCCGACTGCGGGAAACTCCATAATTCGCCGAGTACTTTGTCGGTACCGGGGAATAACGCAGGATAACTGCCTGCGTCGTACAGCTCCCCCAGCACCCAGGCCTCCTCGACAACCAGCGGCGATCGAGGCCACATGTGTTCGCGGCACTGGCCTCGTTTAAGAGTCCCATAGACGAAGAAGTTGACCTCAGGTGGATAAGCTGGCGGGTAGTGCTTTTCGGACATGCTGTTGATTGTGGAAAAGAAAAACCGCAGCTCCAAAAGAAGCTGCGGCGTAAAGTTGGCGCCAGAGGCATGAGGGCCGAGGCGAAGCCTGATGGCATCCGCCGATACCGCTCGACTAGTTGAGGATCTTCTTCAGATCGCCGATCACAGCAGCAACATCTAGTTCTGAAGCCTTAGCGTAAGCGCGGTTCGCCTTAACTTTGCCTTCATGAGCCATGATGATGGTTACGGCAGCCTTAGCGTTGATGCCGTAATCTTCTGGACCGTTTTCGTATTCGTTAGGAACAACGAAAGGAATGTTTTCTGCTTTGCTCGCAGTGGCCAGCTTCTTTGCAGCGTCCGAGGCCGCATCTTTGCTGTCGCCGAGGTTGTTGACGAAAGCTTTCAGTTGAGCTTCATCATTCTTCTTGATTTGCTCGTCCAGCTGCTTAACGAGAGCGACTACCTTCTCGTCGGTGCTACGTGTGAAGACCATCACTTGTGGACGGCTACCGTTCTTGCAGCGATAGCAGAGATTATCGCCAACTGCAACTTTGTCCTTTTCCGCACCAGCACATTTGGTAACGTCAAACGCGCCGATAGCTTCACCTTCCTTCAGGCCACTTTTGAAATCTTCAGCCGAAGCTGAAAAGCCTGAAACCACCAAAGCCATAGCAACTGCAAAGCTCAATACCTGTTTCATCTGAAACTCCTTGAGAATGGGAAACGTCGGATGCTGCACACTGTATAGCAAACCGATGAAGGATGTCCCGCAGGACGTGAAACCATCATAGGCGCTCAGGCTAGCCGCGAAAACCACCTTGCAGGAAGAAGATGCCCAAACATTCGGCGAGCTTTTTTGCCTTAGTCACCTCATCTTCGCTAGTCCCTGCAGACCTTCAGTTTTTCGCAGTAGAGCTAGGTTCCCAAGATGACCGCAAAACTCAACTAAGCCAATCTTAACGCGGGTTAAGGGGGGGTGGGTGTCCCTTATGGGCCAGCCGCGAGTTAGTCCTCCTCGCTCTCCTCTTCTTTGGATTCTTTGCTCTTCGGTTCGGCTGGGGAGAAATCGAAACTTAGGTGTTCAGCAATTGCGTCGGCCAGCGTTCCAATTTGCTGACACGTGAAAAACAGCAACCAGGGCACCATGAATCCCGCGATCGCTGACATAACTGGATTTCGCCCAAGCAAAATGAACCATAAGAGTACGATCGAACTGAACGCAACTAACGTCTTCAGGTAGTAGCCTCCCCAGGCTTCTGGTACTTGTGGAATCGAAGTGATAACTGCGCCCGAAAACGGTTGAAGCGGACTGCCATTGTCCAGCATCGAAAGCATCAATACGGGGAATAGCAGGAAGCAAGTCCCCATCATGCCGGTCAGTATCAACCATTCTGCGCCGCCGGACCGTCCAATCAGTCCGCCGACCAACATGCCTGGAAGAAGTGATCCGAGTAGCGAAAAGAGAATAACCAGCACTTCACCAAAGTTATCAAACACATTGAAGCTGGGCCATTCCGCAACTCGCCGTTGATGATTGGCGACGGATTCAAGCAGTGCCAGACCAGCGCTCAACATGGGCAGCGCCATAATCGTGCTGATCACCGTCGTCATGATGAACAGAACCAGCAAGTAACCACCACCTTCAAAACCGCCACCATCCACCTTGGTTTTACTGAACTGAGCCAGGGCAAAAACGCCGGCGAACACAAATCCGTATAACACCATTTGCCCGACAGCGGTCGGGTCGGTTAGAAAACCGAAGGTCCGTCTCATAAAGCCGATAGTATCGAAATCATTTTGATAAAGTGAATCTAATTCCTCATCGTCGATGGTCTGTCGCGCCTTATCGAGGTATTCGCTGGCGGCGGATCGTTGCGAGTCAAGTGTGTTTGCGGACTGAGCAACCTCTGGGGCGGACAGTGGGACGTCGAAGCCATCGTCCTCCAACTCAATCTTCTTTTTGATGGGTGACCAACCTGGGGGCGGTGGCGGAACGACGAAGCTGCTGTGGCAATCTGAGCATGAAACCTTCTTCCCAACTCTGTCCAGCTTGAGGAACATTGGGGTACCACAAGTGCGACATGTCACACGATAATCGTTACCAACAGGTTTCGGCGGCGCGGACTGACTTGGCCATTGTGGGGGACCAGGCGCAGGACGAGGCGCGGGCGAACTCGGCACTAAATCATCAAGTCCTTCGAGTTGAAAAATATCGGTGACGCTGTGCGACTTACTCGGGACTGATTCGAGTTGCGCAAGATCGGGCAGATCGTCATCGAACACCGATCGTTTGGCGGTCTCCTTGCCATCGCTGGGAATCGATTTGCTTGAGTTATCGGAGTTGCGGGCGGTGGAGTTGGCTGGACCTGTCGAACTCGTCCCTGGCACGAACGTAGGCTTCTTGGGCTTTGCTTCAGTTGCCTCGTTGGCGGTCTTCTCAAGCACTGGAGCATCTAGACTTAGCCAGTCATCAACTCCAACAATCGGCGCGACCCCAATTTCCGGTATCTTTTCAGGTGCAGGTTCGACGACAGGCGCAGGTTCGATGACAGAATCGGGGACGCGAACCGGTTCGCTGCATTGTGGGCAACGGACCCGCCGCCCTGCGA
>JANRMD010000150.1:0-2714 GCA_033761895.1 Pirellulaceae bacterium
TCCATACGTGCAATCGTGGCTTTCGGGAATCGTTGCTGCACTTCGACTTCCAAACGTTGTGTTCCTAGGCCACTGAAGCGAATACCGTCGAAGCTGCATTTGGGACAGGTCTGTGGCGTTCCAATTTGATAATCGCAGTAATGGCAAATTGCCTTGCCACCGTCGCGATGATGGGTCAGTGGCAAATCACAATCGGGACAGGTGATCACATTCCCGCAGGATGGGCATTGAATGGTTGTCGCAAATCCGCGTCGGTTGAGCAGGAGGATTACTTGGCCTTTGGCAGCCAGTGTTTCATGGATGCCCTGCTGTAGCTGACGCGAGAGTGAACCGCGTGAAGGTTCAATTGAGCTTTGCCGCAAGTCGATAGTGGTCACATGCGGGAGTGGTCGATTGTGAATGCGTCGTGGAAGAGTTGCCAGTCGGTATTGTCCCAACTGGGCGCGTCGCCAGCTTTCAAGGGATGGTGTGGCCGAACCGAGCACCAGTGGGATTTGCTCTAGAAACGATCGGTGCAAAGCAACATCGCGCGCGTGATAGCGTGGCAAGGTGTCTTGTTTGAACGATTGCTCATGTTCTTCGTCGATCACGATCAGGCCTAGCCGCGGGACAGGGGCGAAGATAGCGCTGCGTGGGCCGATCACTACAGGCACCTGACCAGATGCAATCATCCGCCATTGATGATGTCTCTCAACGGGGCTCATGTTGCTGTGCAGCACCGCGACTTGTCCGAAACGTTGCACGAAACGTTGACGTGTCTGTGGCGTGAGACTGATTTCGGGGACGAGCACGATGGCTTGGCGACCGTAAGAAAGCACTTCATGGATTGCCTGCATGTAGACTTCGGTCTTGCCGCTGCCGGTGATCCCGTGCAGCAAGATTGTTTGTTGCTTGGCCGCGTTAAGCGCATCGAGGATATGCGCGAGGGCTTGACGCTGATCGACGCTCAGGGCTAGCGGAGGTCCATGGGGACGCGGTGGTCTTGCGCCGAGTTCATCGAAGACGCGTTCATTCTTCGCTTCGATGTAGCCACTTTCCCGCAAGGAGTTGATTGGACCGGTCGAGCATTCAGCCAGCTTTTGCAACTGATCGATCGTCACACCTCCGCCAGCCAGAATCAGCTGACGCAGCACACTCTGCTGCTTGGCCGATAGTTTATTCAACTTGGCGTCGTCGTTGGCTGCAGCGGTGGGGTAGAGCATGACCCTTTCGCGGCTGCCTGCGGAGGCGCGAACGCCTGCTGGCACAGCGGCTTCGAAAACTTGTCCCAAAGGCGCGATGTAGTAACGACTCATCCACTGAAACAATTCAAGCAGCTTGGGCGTGCAAAGTGGCTCGGGGTCGAGCACCGCCGCAATTGGTTTGAAAGCGTCTGCGGATTGCCGCACCATGTCGACCGCGATGACATAGCCGAGCATTTCGCGGTTGCCGCGCCCAAGTGGAACCTTGACCCGCACACCCAGCTTGACTTCTTGGGCGAGGTTATCGGGGACAAGATAGTCCAGCGGCCCGTGGGGTTGTTCGGCAAAAACAATCTTCGCAACACGGCACTCGCCTTGCAGATCCAGCTCCCATGGGGGAATATCTGTGGAGAATAGTTCTGGTTGCTTGGTCATGCTTGCGCCGTTATGCTAAAAAACCAACTTGTCGGAACAGTTATATGTCGGAACAGGCGATTCGTCAGCGTACTGGGCAGCAGCGAGTGGGGATATTGGGGGGCTCTTTCGATCCTATCCACATCGGACATTTGCTGATCGCCGAATACGCGCGCGAGCAGCTGCAGTTAAGCGAAGTCCGCTTTATCCCCGCAGCAATCTCACCCCTAAAGCTGGATAAACAGCCCACGGACGCCAAACACCGCGTCGAAATGGTACGTTTGGCGATTGGTGGAAATGCTCATTTTCGGCTTGATGAACGCGAGCTACGCCGGGAGGGGCCATCCTATACGGTTGATACTCTGGCGGAACTAAAGTCTGAGTATCCGGACGCAGAACTGGTTTTCATCATGGGAGCCGATGCACTTGCCGATTTGCAAGCATGGCGCGAGCCCGAGCGAATTTGCCAACTAGCGTTCCTGGCAATCGCGTTGCGCGGAGGTCGTCCTGCCCCCGACCTCGACCTGCTCCGTCGATTTCTCCCTCAAGCTCAAGTCGCAAACGCGGAGGAACACATCCTACATCTTCCACAGTTAGAAATCAGCAGCACCGATATCCGCAACCGAATTCGAGCTGGCAAGACCATTCGCTACCAGGTACCGGCTGCAGTTGAAGCTTACATCGCCACAGCAAAACTCTACGCCCCGGCGGAAAAATAGAACTTAACCACTGCAAGATCTGCGATCCACTGACTGGCAATCAAGACGAGCTTGTTTCCCTGAAAGCAATATAAAATGTCAAAATCGACGGTGAGTGTATATCTATTTGCAGTACTCTGGCTTTCAACACAACTTTCCAATCTGCCGGCTCAAGACCTATCTAAACTCCGTGGTTATGCCAAGCCTGGACCTAATCCAAATTCACCGCGTGATCTAACCGCGTTACTTGAGTTCGAACGACACTAAGCCTTTCGTTGCGGGGAGCGGTGGAGTAATATGAGCGTCCCCCCAATCCTCCGCAGGCATCGGTGAACATCCAGTGGCAATCGCAATTCGCAGCTATCGAAACACCGATTCGGCTTCCATCTGCAAGGTTTGGAATGCACATCATGGGGGGCTG
>JANRMD010000151.1:0-3890 GCA_033761895.1 Pirellulaceae bacterium
CACGCCCTTCGCAGAGCCTCAGAGCGTGCCACCCTAAAGTTAAAGCTTGACGCTCCACAAGTTCCCAACCGCCCGAACGCGGACCCACATTCAATAACGCCCCTGCACAAAACTGCCCTCTACAAAACAACCCTGCACAAAACTTGCCCAAAGCGAGCTTGCAATGCGAATCGATAGCCATCATCACTTTTGGAAATACGACGCGCGCGAGTATGCCTGGATCAATGATTCGATGAGCGTTCTCAAGCGGGATTTTGGACCAGCCGAGCTATTGCCGCTTTGCCAAGCCGCCGGTGTGGATGGAGTGGTTTCGGTGCAAGCCAGTCAATCGCTGCTAGAGACGGAACGGCTGATTCGCTTCGCTGAGTCCGAGACGCTCGTTCGAGGCGTGGTCGGCTGGGTCCCGCTGGCGAGCAACGGTGTGGGCACCGAATTAGAAAAACTGGCAATGTCCCCATGGCTAAAAGGGGTGCGGCATGTGGTGCAAGACGAGACCGATCCCGAGTTCTTGATGGGGACCGCGTTCAACGCAGGCATCCGGCGGCTCCGCGAGTTCAAGCTGACGTACGACTTGTTGATCTATCCGTGGCAATTGCCCGCGACCATTAAATTTGTCGACATGCACCCCGAACAACCTTTCGTGTTGGATCATATCGCCAAACCCGCCATCGACAGCTCAAAGTATGATGCGGATTGGGAAAAGCACCTTCGTGAACTGGCCAAGCGCCCACAGGTGATTGGTTGCAAGTTCTCTGGAATTGTCACCGAAGTCCGCGATGATCAATGGTCCGTCAATTTGCTGCGACCGTACTGGGACGTTGCGTTGGAAGCGTTTGGTGCGGAGCGTTTGATGTTCGGCAGCGATTGGCCGGTGATTCTGTTGCGCTCCGAGTATTCACGATGGGTTTCAGCCGTTGTAGAACTGACAAGTAAGTTAAGCTCTGCTCAGCAAGCCGCGTTTTGGTCGGAGAATGTCAGCCGCGTGTATGGGCTGTCGAAGTAAGTGAGCTCTGTAGGTAAACAAGTCAATTGACATAACTCGCCCCCCACCAATACGATTCGGTCAAACGACCTTTAGACCTCTTTTAGTTGAAGTTATCATGCGAGCCATACAAATCGCTGAACCGAAGACGATGCGCAGAATTGAGATTGCCGAACCTGGACGACCGGGACCCGGACAGGCGCTTGTGCGGACGCACCGCATGGGGGTTTGCGGCACGGACGTGAGTTGCTACTTGGGTAAGTTCCCATTCTTCGACTTTCCGAGAATCCCCGGTCATGAACTGGGCGTTGAAGTGCTCGAAGTGGGTGAAGGAGTAACCAACGTCAAAGCGGGTGATCGCTGCAGCGTCGAACCCTACATGAATTGTGGTCACTGCTTCGCGTGCCGTCGTGGAGCGGGCAATTGCTGCGCGAACCTGAAAGTCATCGGCGTGATGATGGATGGTGGCTTGTGCGATCGGTTTATCCTGCGCGCCGAGAAGTTGCACCCGTCCAAAAAACTGTCGATGGAGCAACTGGCCTTGGTTGAAACGCTGGCTATTGGATGCCACGCCAACGACCGCGGCGCACCCCCTGCTGGTGAACACGCCTTGATTATTGGTCTTGGACCGATCGGTCTAGCCACGCTCGAATTCGCGAGGCTGACGTCAGCGAAGATTTCAGTCATGGATATGAACGAACAGCGACTGGAATTTGTCCGCCGCAATTACGGCATTCAGAACACCATTCATTTCAAAGCCGACGATAGCGAACTGCCACGGATGCGCGAGTTAACCGGGGGCGACATGTACTCCGTGGTGACCGACGCGACGGGCAACAAGCACTCGATGTCAGGGGCGCTCAAATACGTCGCCCCGACCGGAACACTGGTTTATGTGGGAATCACCACCGAAGAAGTCGCCTTTCGCCACCCGGTTTTGCATCGCCCAGAAGCCGCCATCAAGGCATCGCGCAACGCGCTCCCCCCCGATTTCAGCCGCATCATCGGCTTGATCGAGAACGGAACCATCAATACCGATCCCTGGATCACGCATCGCACCTCATTTGACGACGTGATTGCTCAGTTTGACAGCTTTACCCGCCCCGAAACCGGCGTCCTAAAGGCAATGATCGAGCTGGTTTAGCTTGCGCCCCCCCCTCGTTCCCGGACTCTGCCTGAGCTGTGCGACAAATAGCAATAAGACAGAATCCGATTATGTAACTTTTGTTCCTCTTCAGGCAACACAGTCACGAACGAAGGAACTCCCCATCGCCCCGGTACTCCGGGGAGGGGGGAGCCACAGCGTTTTCACTTGTCGATTTCGTTGACGCAAAACGAAGCTGTAACAAAACTCTCGCTAGAGTTTTTGAAAGATTGCTATTTGTCGCACAGCCCGGGCTCTGCCTGGGAACGCACTGAGTGTCGCACAATTGTCTCAATTGTTGCAGCAACGATTGGGACTGCTTCGACTCTGCCTCTCTTTCCCCTCGTTCCCGGGCTCTGCCTGGGAACGCACTGCTTCGAGGCTCTGCCTCATATTCCCCTCGCTATCACCTCACCCCCCGCAGCCAAACCCCAACGCCCTGCGCCCACACAGCCAATAGACGCTCGGGACAAATGGTTCCAACCTACGGAGCTAGCCTCATTTTTTACCCGCCCAGCCGGTGGGGGGGCTCCAGTTGGCCTTTTACAAGATAGCAGAACCTGTAAGATAGCCATTACTTACAGTAGTTCTTCGGTTTGGTTTTTTAGGTGAAATATGGATCTCGCAAAAGTTCGCAACATTGGCATTAGTGCTCACATCGACTCCGGCAAAACGACTTTGAGCGAACGAATCCTGTTTTACACTGGCCGAATTCACAAAATTGAGGAAGTGAAGGGTGGCGGTGACGGAGCGACGATGGACTACATGGAACTCGAGCAAGAGCGCGGGATTACGATCACCAGCGCCGCGACGAGCGTCCAGTGGGGTACCTCCAAGGTCAGCAAATACATCCCTGAGGCTCACCATATCAATTTGATCGACACACCGGGACACGTGGACTTCACAATCGAAGTTGAACGCAGTCTCCGCGTGCTGGACGGTGCCGTACTTGTGCTTTGTGCCGTGGGTGGTGTGCAGAGCCAATCGTTGACTGTGGATCGCCAAATGCGCCGTTACAACGTGCCTCGTTTGGCGTTCATCAACAAAATGGACCGCACGGGCGCCGATGCCTACCGCGTGACCAAGATGATGAAGGAAAAACTGAACACCGACGCGATCATGATGCAGATTCCGATCGGCGCTGGCGAAACCTTCGCTGGCTGCATCGATTTGGTCACCATGAAGAAACTTCGCTTCGATGGTTTGCAAGGCGAAATCTGTGTCGAAGAAGAAATCCCTGCCGACTTGCTAGAGGATGCCAAAGCCGCGCGTCACTCCATGCTCGAAGGTCTGTCCATGTACAGCGACGAGATGATGGAACTGCTTCTGAGCGAAGAAGAAGTCTCCTCGGACCTGATCCACAAAGTCGTCAAGCAAGCTTGCCAAACTCAGGGCATGACTCCTGTGTTCGTCGGTTCAGCCTTCAAGAACAAGGGTGTTCAACCTTTGCTGGACGCCGTTTGCCGCTACCTGCCAAGTCCACTGGACCGTGAAATCAAGGCTCGCCGCGTCGACGACGAAACCCAACGCATGGTTCTGACACCTGATCCGAATGCCCCATTTGTTGGCATGGCGTTCAAGATTGTCGAAGATCCATATGGTCAATTGACCTTTATGCGGATCTACCAAGGCAAGATCTCCAAGGGTGAAATGTATGTGAACCAACGTACTGGCCGCAAAGAACGTTTCAGTCGTATCGTACGCATGCACGCGGATGCTCGTGAAGAAATCGATTCGGCCGAACCCGGCGATATCGTGGCGATC
>JANRMD010000152.1:0-27530 GCA_033761895.1 Pirellulaceae bacterium
CAATGTTAACGCTCTTGATGTATCGTCGCCCGTATTCGGTAAGTTTGAATCGGGATTGATGGGCGCTCCTAATAGAGTGAGGAAGAGCGTGCGTTCTTTAGTATCGATGCTAGCTGCTCACGAGCTTGTTAGACGTAGCGTGCGATCCAGAGTAGAGCTCGCAAGCCGATGGGAACGTAGCGATCGCGTTGGCCTTTGCCTTGTTGAATAAAGAGGACTTGGCGATCAACGTGGATGTCGTCGATGTGCAGTGAACAGACTTCGTCGCGACGAACACCCGTTGAGTAAAGAACTGCGAAGATAGCTCGATCTGTCCAGCAGCGTGCCCGCGAATCCCGCAGATTTATTCTGCGGATCGTTGGGCTTTTCGCTAAATTGAGGCGTTAGGAAGAATGGCGACGAGGGCTGAGGCTGTTAGCAGCGAACGCGTGGCCGAGTCGCAACACGCTTTGGTGGGTCGCTCCTGCCGGGTGCGACCAGCGTCGCCGTCCAGTGCAGATGGTTGCACTCGGCGAGTGCACCCCACCCATCTCGCTGCGACTGTCCTTAGATCACAATGCCCTTAGTCCACCATGTCATCAGTACTGCTGCTACGGCGTCGTTAACGAGATGTTGCAGCCGCAGCGATCGTCCGCGCGGGCGAATCCCGAAGATTTACTGATTTACTCTGCGGATCGTTGGGCTTCTCACTAAATTGAGGCGTCAAAACGCATGGCGACGAGGGCTTATGCTGTTAGCAACGAACGCATGGCCGAGTCGCAACACGCTTGGGTGGGTCGCTCCTGCCGGGTGCGACCAGCGTCCCTGTCCAGTGCAGATGGTTGCACTCGGCGAGTGCAACCCACCCATCTCGCTACACCTGTCCTTAGTTCATAATGTCCTTAGTTCACGGTGCCTTGTACTGCTGCTATGTCTTCGCTAACGAGATGTTGCGACCGCAGCGATCGACCGCGCTGGCGAATCCCGCAGATTTATTCTGCGGATCGTTGGGCTTCTCACTAAATTGAGGCGTCAGGACGCATGGCGACGAGGGCTTATGCTGTTAGCAACGAACGCGTGGCCGAGTCGCAACACGCTTGGGTGGGTCGCTCCTGCCGGGTGCGACCAGCGTCGCAGTCCAGTGCAGATGGTTGCACTCGGCGAGAGCAACCCACCCATCTCGCTACGCCTGTCCTTCGTTCACAATGTCTTTCATTTTGCAAATGCCAACAGCCGTCAAGATACTATTTATCGGCATTCTCCTCCGCTGCCTCTGCGTTTAGTCCCTGTTGAACCAACGTATCAAGCTGCATCTTGATACGCGGGTTGTCCTCCAAACTAAATACTTGAACGAGCGTATCTCGCTTATGTATCCGTGCAATTCGCACATAGTCTCCTTTGCTATTTTCCCACCATGTTCCAGTAAGATCAGAATTAGAGTTCACTCGCCTCGCCTGAACTGGTGGCGAGCTTGGGGTGAAGTCTTCTTTGGCAAGCGTGTTTACTAACGCTTCTTCAAAGCTATTTACCTCTTCCAGCGTTCCGAATCCGCGAGAAATTAAGTATACCGACCCCGGCTCAATGGTCGCGTTGCAGCCATTTAGGCTAACTAATATTAGCAAGGTCATTTTTGCACTTAAAAACGTGCTCATTTGTCGCATTCGCATTGGTATGAGACATCTCCTTCGTCGGGAAAGTTGTCAAGATCACTATTTTGACCATCAAACCCACCAGTTAAAGTAATAGCCCCCAAAGTGTACTCAATTCCAGGATCAAATTTTGGCCCTTTGAAGTCAAAGCCGCCTTCAATACGGTAAGCAAATGTTACAACCGAACCGTTGTACTCATACTTATAATTTGCTAAAGAGAACCAATATTGATATTGATTATGCTTCTGGTTCTTCGGGGTTACAACAACCGTGCAATAATCAACAGACGCTTTACAATCGTCCGTAAACGAAATCTTGCACTTAACTCTTGAAATAGCTTTTCCCTTTCCTATTTCCCTCGCACCTAAGGGGCCGTGAGGATAACCTAAGTTTATAGTTGAGGCTGCAGCAATATAGAATGTAGCGTCAGTAAACGTTTTATTAAGTGCAAAGACATATGTATACTCGTAGTGCCATGCCCAACCGTAAATTCTACGCCAGAACAGCATGCTATTGCCTTCCCAGTCGGCCCAGTTCGTTGGTTTCTGTACGTGGGGTGAACACTTCAGTCCGGAGGGGTCGATGCTTCGCACTGGATTTGAATGGCAATATTCATATAAGCAAGTCGAGCCCGCTTCAAAACCAATGGGATCTCTGGACGGAGACACCAACTGGGCATGGCTTCGGCAGTCATCGCTGTATAAATCGCACGAATCGTTGGGATCTGAACAAGTAATTGCGACGAAGTGATCTACCCGACGCTGCGCAGGCGCGCAGGTCGGGATTGTCGATGTTGGTTTTGTTGCAGCGGCGAAAGTAGCCATGGCGTTTATTGTAAGACATCGATGCAGGCCAATGCTACTTAATTTGGGTAGAAGCTAATGCATTTTTGGCGCGACGATTACCGGTTGAGTAAAGAACTGCGAAGATAGCTCGATCTACCCAGCAGCGCGCCGGCAAATCCCTCAGATTTACTCTGCGGATCGTTCGGTTTCTCACTAACTTGAGATTTGGCGATGAACGGCGACGAGGGCTTATGCCGTTAGCAACAAACGCTTCGCCGAGTCGCAACATCCCTGACGGCTAGCCTATCGCGATGTTGCGGCCTCAGAGACGAACCATGCGCGGTTGGCTCAACCCTTCGGCCGCTTTTCTTCAGGGCGACGACTGTTAGTTAGAAGCAGAACCATCCGCTGGGAAAGCCACCGGTATTCGCAGAACGCGCAAGAGCCATTCGACTGATCCGTGTCGTCCGCGCCCGCAACTTGATGACCCCGCCGTTACTTTTTCAGATTCGCTACACGAACCATGGCTCGGGCGCGTGTGCAGGCCTTTTCGCGGACGACAGCCAAGTCGGGCTTGTCGGCAGGTAGAGCTAAAGCGGTTTGGAGGGCTTCTTCTGCTGAAGAAGCCGTAATTTGCTCGGTGCCGACCACGCGGTCCGTCAAAACAGAGACAACGTTCTTCGAGACTTGCACGAAACCGCCGTCAACGAAGTAGGACTTCGTACCTTCTGCACTCTTGATGCGCAGTACACCATAACCCAAGCGACCGACGAGCGGGCTGTGGCCTTTGAGAATGCCCATCTCGCCGTCAAACAAAGGTACAGTGACCGAGTCGGCTTGCAGGTCCAACTCGGTTCGTTCAGGGGTTACTACTACGCATTGCAAATCGTTCATGGTTCATCCACTCAGAGCCTGTCCGAAAAGGGGTCTGCCCCTTTCCGGCAACGACAAAACTGCTTCACAGGCTAGAAGCCTATGCTACTCCAAACTATTTCTTCTCGGCCATCTTCTTGGCTTGAGCTTCGGCCTGCTCGATTGGGCCGACGTACATGAACGCTTGCTCTGGCAGGTGATCCCACTTGCCATCACAAATTTCTTCGAAGCTGCGAATGGTGTCAGCGATCGAAGTCAACTCACCAGGCTTGCCGATGAACTTCTCAGCGACCAAGAACGGTTGCGACAAGAAGCGTTCGATACGACGAGCGCGATGCACAACCATCTTGTCAGCTTCTGCCAATTCATCCACACCCAGAATCGCGATGATGTCTTGCAATTCACGGTAGCGCTGAAGAATCGTTTGCACACGACGAGCGATCGTGTAGTGACGTTCACCCACGTATTGCGGATCGAGAATACGGCTATTCGAAGCCAGCGGATCGATCGCAGGGTAAATACCTTTTTCCGAAATCGAACGCTCAAGATAAATAAACGCGTCCAACTGTCCGAACGCGGTCGCTGGAGCGGGGTCAGTCGGGTCGTCAGCGGGCACATACACGGCTTGCACCGAAGTAATAGCACCCTTCTTGGTCGAGGTAATACGTTCTTGCAAAGCACCCATTTCTGTGGCCAACGTCGGTTGGTAACCCACCGCAGATGGCATACGGCCGAGAAGTGCGGACACTTCCGAACCTGCTTGCGAGAAGCGGAAGATGTTGTCAACGAACAACAGGGTATCCACACCGGTTGTATCGCGGAAGTATTCAGCCATAGTCAAGGCGGCGAGTGCCACGCGAAGACGCGAACCTGGTGGCTCGTTCATCTGTCCGAACACCATGCAAGTTTGTTCGATAACCATGCGGCCCGTTGTACCGATCTCGGTT
Organism: Pirellulaceae bacterium; assembly: GCA_033761895.1. Taxonomy (GTDB): domain Bacteria; phylum Planctomycetota; class Planctomycetia; order Pirellulales; family Pirellulaceae; genus Aureliella. Next base: position 4,234 of record JANRMD010000152.1, read on the forward strand.
TCTTGCATTTCCAGCCACAGGTCAGTTCCTTCACGAGTGCGTTCGCCCACGCCTGCGAACACGGAGTAACCACCGTGCGAGCTAGCGATACGAGCGATCAACTCAGTCAAAATAACTGTCTTACCTAGACCAGCACCACCGAACAGACCGGCTTTACCACCGCGGACGAACGGGGTCAGCAAGTCAATAACTTTGATCCCTGTTTCGAACACTTCTGTGTTCGTTGACAGTTGATCGATCTGTGGAGCTTGACGGTGAATCGACCAATAATCGTCGGCTTGGACATCGCCACGCTTGTCGACTGGCTTGCCGAGCACGTTGAACACGCGACCGAGAATGTTCTTGCCCACTGGAACCGAAACCGGCTTGCCAGTGTCGATGCACTCAAGACCGCGACGTAGACCGTCGGTGCTACCGAGAGCCACGCAGCGAACGCGATTGCCACCAAGGTGCTGTTGGATTTCTCCAGTCAGATCAATGTTGACGCCCTTTTCCTTCGAGGTGATTTGCACCGCGTTGTAAATCGGGGGCAAATTGCCGTCTGGAAATTCTGCGTCAAAAGTCGAGCCGATAACTTGGGTGATTCGGCCCACATTGGTTGCTGTGGAAGTCGACATCGGTTTATCCTCAGTGGTAATTCTTAAAGTTTGGCTGTGTTTGGGTTTGTCATGAATGAGGGGAAACCGGGGCTAACGCCCTGCGGTTAGTTTTCGAGGGCTTCGACGCCGCCGATGATTTCCATAATTTCTTGGGTAATCTTGGACTGACGAGCTCGGTTGTAGGTTCTCGACAGTTGCTTGATGATGTCGCCAGCGTTTTCAGTGGCACTCTTCATCGCGACCATACGTGCGATCTGTTCGCTGACGGCTGCGTCCAAGAAGCACTTGAACAACTTCACGCGGAAGCTGGCAGGCACGACTTCTTCTAGAATCGATGCAGCCGACGGAAGGAATTCGTAGTCAGCGTTGGTGCCGCCACCGCCCGTTGCACCAGTTGCAGCGTTAGCATCCGCAGGCTGTGAAAATGGGAGCAGTGTTTCGGATACAGCGATCTGCTTGGAGATGCTCACGAACTTCGTGTAGACAACCTCCAAACGATCCATGCGACCCGAAGTGAACTCTTCCATCAGTCGGTCAGCGATGATCGAAACTTCTTCGAACGCTGGGCGATCTTCGAACTGCGTGTAAGTTGCGTCGATGTTGACGTTACGGAACTTCATGGCCGAGATACCGCGTTTGCCGCTGATCTCGAACTTCTTTTCCCCTTCACCCAACTCAGCGCGACGCAACATCGCGGCTCGGATCACGGAACCGTTGTAACCGCCGCACAAGCCGCGGTTACTGGTTAGCATCAACATCGTTGACGATTTGACTTCGGTGCGCTCAGCCAACAGTGGATGCGAAACTTCCAAACCCGCCGCAGCCAAATCCTTAACGATCTGGGTGATGCGTTGGGTGTAGTCGTTCGCAGCCGCGGCGCGATCCATGGCTTTCTTGAACCGCGCAGTAGCGATCAACTCCATTGTCCGCGTAATCTTGCGGATGTTTCGAATCGATTTTCGTCGCTTATCGAGCGCTCGAGTATTGGCCATGAGTCAGGTTTCAGCTATCAGGAGTCAAGATTCAGGTCTCAGATGTCAGATCTGAGATTTCAAATCAACCATTTTTTTACAGGCAGGATGCCTATGCTACGTTCTCGGGCAGGCCACAGGCAGGATGCCTATGCTACTGGGACGCCTGTGTTACGAGGCGACGGGTTTGTAGCCTTTCTTGAACTCGTCAAGGCCAGCGCGGATGCCGGCTTCGACTTCAGCGGTCAGGTCGTTGGTGTCCTTCAGCTTGGCGATGATGTCGCTCTTGCGATCGCGCATGAACTGGAGGAACTTGGTTTCGAAGTCGCGAACGCTCTTTACGGGCACATCGTCCATGTAACCGCGAGTCGCGGCGAAGATGCTCATGATTTGGTCGTAGACGCTCATCGGTGCGTACTGCGATTGCTTCAGCAACTCCACCATGCGGTAACCGCGGTCAAGACGAGCTTGAGTGGCTGGGTCGAGGTCGGTACCGAGCTGAGCGAACGCTTCCAATTCACGGAACGAAGCCAAGTCGAGACGCAGACCACCCGCGACTTTCTTCATCGCTTTGATCTGTGCAGCACCACCCACGCGAGAAACCGAAATACCTGCGTTCATAGCGGGACGAATACCCGAGAAGAACAAGTCAGGTTGGAGGTAAATCTGTCCGTCGGTAATCGAAATCACGTTCGTAGGAATGTAAGCCGAAACTTCACCTTCGAGTGTTTCAATGATCGGCAGAGCGGTCAGCGATCCGCCGCCGAGTTCCTTCGACAGTTTTGCAGAACGTTCCAGCAGACGGCTGTGGCAGTAGAACACGTCCCCGGGGAACGCTTCACGACCTGGCGGACGTCGCATCAACAAGGAAAGTTGGCGATAAGCCACGGCTTGCTTGCTCAAGTCGTCATAAACAATGAGAGCGTGTTGGCCGTTGAACATGAAGTGCTCAGCCATCGCAGTACCAGAGTATGGAGCGATGTATTGCAGCGGAGCAGGGGTACTAGCACCAGCGACGATCACCGTGGTGTAGTCCATGGCGCCGTACTTGCGAAGAGCTTCGATCACGAGAGCGACCGACGAGTCCTTTTGACCGATGGCGACGTAGAAGCACTTAACGCCCGTATCTTTTTGGTTCAGAATCGCGTCGATAGCGACCGCGGTCTTGCCAGTCTTGCGGTCACCGATGATGAGTTCGCGTTGTCCGCGACCGATTGGGGTCATCGCGTCGACGCACTTCAGACCGGTTTGCAGTGGCTCGTGAACCGGTTGACGTTCAGCCACACCCGTTGCGATCACTTCCACAGGGCGTTGTTCAGTCGATTCGACTGGGCCGCGACCATCGAGTGGGTTGCCGAGTGGATCGAGCACGCGACCGATCACGCCGTTGCCGACGGGCACGCTGAGCAACTTGCCGAGCGATTTGACTTCGTCGCCTTCGCTGATCGTGAGGTAGTCACCAAGAATGATCACCCCCACGGAGTTTTCTTCGAGGTTAAAGGCCAGCCCGATAACGCCGCTTGGGAACTGAACCATTTCACCGGACATTACGCCCGACAAACCGTATACCCGAGCAATACCGTCGCTGACCTCGAGGACCGTACCGACTTCGCGGACGTCCATTTTGCTCTCGAACGTCTCGATTTCTTTTTGAATCACCGAGGCGATTTCGTCCGAGTTGAACTTCATGGCCTACCCCAAAAACTTATGTTGATTGAAAGGAATTATCTAAAATATGCGTTTTGTAAAATCACGAATGGAACTAGGACGAGACCAACGAATCGAACTTCGTCCGCATCGACCGCTGCACACCCGCGAGCACCGACTGTCTCAGTTGTTGCATCTTGCCGAGCACACTGCCGTCGTACACCTTGTCACCAATTCGAAGAACGATGCCACCCAGCAGAGCGCTGTCGGTTTGTTCTTCAAGCACAGCCTCTTTGCCGAAGGCTTGCTTCAATTGGGCTTGGATTGCACTTCGCTGAGCATCGTCCAGTTTCAGTGCCGATGTAACCTGAACGTGCAGTCGTCCAAGCTGTTCATCGCGAAGTGTGGAGGCTGTAACTTGAACCGCGCGAAGCGAAGCGGCTCGGCCTCGTCGACAAAGCACTTTGATGAAGTTCAGCAACAGCTTATCCAGCTTGCCGCCGAAAATCCGGTCCAACATGGCTTCTTTTTCTTTCTGAGCAATGTTGGGTGATCCGAGCGCCTGTTCCAGTGCGGGGAATCGGTCCAAACACTCCTTCACAACAGCTTCGAGTTGGGAGACGATTTCATCCGTTTTGCTGCCCGCCGCACCCAGTAGGGCTTTGGCGTAGAGCGCTCCGACTTGTTGTTCGTCGCCGTCGAGTGCGGTTTGGTGTTGTGTTTGCTCGGCCATACTTAATTCGTTCAAAGCTAACGCGGAATCGATTAAAGCTGCTCGCTGGTAACTCTGCTAGTTCTTGCTCGGCAATTGCTTGAGCATGTCTTGGATCATGCCTTGGTGATCGCCCGCTTTCACTTCGCGACCAACAATGCGCTGAGCCAAACTCATAGCCACTTCAGTGGACTGCTGAGCCAATTCGTTCAGTGCGACACGTTTGGCTGATTCGATATCAGCTACTGCGCGATCGCGTTGACGAGCTGCTTCTTCTTGAGCCGAAGCCAACAAACGTTGTCCAGCTGCTTCGGCATCTTTGCGAGCGTCGGCGACAATTTGCTGAGCCTCCTGAGCGGCTGCAGCCAACTTGGCTTCGTACTCGACCAGTTTCGCCGCTGCATCTTTCGCTGCTTGCTCAGCGTTCTTGATGTTCGTAGCGATATCTCGCTCGCGTTTCTCAAGTCCCGCAGCAATCGGTTTCCAGGCTACAGTCGACAAACCCAGTAGCAACAGGCCGAACACAATCAGAGTTGCGATCGCCTTTTCGGAACGCCACTCGGCAGGATCTTCGCCAACGTCGGTCATGTTCGAGTGAGTCGGATCGATCTCATGCTTGGCATGATCGTCGTGCTCATCGTGCTTGGCATCCGCTTTAGCTTCAGGAGAAACTTCCGTTTCTTTTGCCACTTCAGCTTTCGGCTTGTCCCCGTCTTGTGCATTGACATTCGTCAATACGAACGAGAACGCGGCGAGGGCCACGAACGCAACTAGTCGCAATTTGTACATGCGCGAACTCCAACCTACTTCGAAACGAATTGCCAAACAGCGATAGACTGCTACGAACGAAAAACTAGGCGAACGGGTTTTGAACGTAAGCAACGTATACAGCGAAGAACGCGAGACCTTCGATCAGAGCGGCAGCAATAATCATGTTGGTCTGGATCGTTCCAGCAGCTTCTGGTTGACGGCCGATCGACTCAACAGCTCCCTTGGCCAGCAAACCGATGCCGATACCGGCACCAATCACAGCTAGACCACCGCCTACAGCGCCAGGCATTCCGCCAGCAGTTTGAGCCGAAGCACTTCCAGCCATGAGCGCGACAACAGCCGAAGCACGTACAAGGTTTGAGAGACGTAACACTGAAGATTCTCCTGATTAACAAACGAAATGTGAGTTGAAGGTTTTCAAGAACAAGTTCCGAATGGCCCAATGCTGGATTAATGGTGATGCGTTGCACTACCAATAAACATCGCAGCCAAGAAAGTCAAAATGTAAGCTTGCAAGAAAGCTACGAAAAGTTCGAGGAAGCTCAACATGGTCGACGCAAATATGGCGATCACTGCAGCGAGCGACCAAGTCCCAGTGCTCATCGAAACCGCGTGCACTCCAAAGCCGATGCCCATGAAACCGAGCAGCACCAAGTGACCAGCGACCATGTTCGCAAGCAAACGCACGCCAAGGATCAAGTGCTTAATGAGTAGTGACAGTGCTTCGATCAGCCATACCAGTGGCACGATGAAGACGGCTAAGTAAGCTGGCAACCCCAGCGATGGAGCAAGGTTTTTCAAGTATCCCATGACGCCAAAGTGACGAATACCGAGCGTCAATCCGATACCAAAGATCATCAAGGCAATAGCCCCTGTCGTCGCAAACACGCTGGTAGGAGCTCCCACGAACGGAATCATACCCATCAAATTGCAACCGAGCACAAACATAAACAACGTCCAAAAGAACGGCATGTATTTGTCGGCGTCATGTTCACCCATCGCAGGCACAACGACTCCGTTGCGCACGAATGTCACGAAGCTCTCGAGTAGATTCCAGAGCTTGCCCTTCGGGGCTTGACCAGTGGCAATTCGACCAGCCAGCCACTTGAAGAGCACCACGCAGATAAGCGCGACAGCAACTTCGATCAGCATGTATCGTGTTACGCCAAAGCCGGACTGCACTTCGTAGGCGTTTCGCAGCGTTGCGAACGGTTGTGGGATAAAGATCTTGCCTGACAGCGACTTGTTGTAAGCCGCCATTTTCGCTTCGGACCAGTCCGCACGAGGGCTTTCAAGGTATTCGTCGAGAACATTCTTCTTGTCGAACTTGCCTCGCAATTGCCGCCAAGCTTTGTTTTCGGTGCGGTCGGATACGATCTTGTACATCCACTCGTACTCGTATCCAGGATTCTCTGTCAGGTAGGCTTGCACGACATCAGTGGTGCCTGGGGCTGCATTCTTCGTAGCCCATTTTTGTGCGGTCGCTTCGAGGTTCGTCATTTCGTCCGCCAGGAACTGGTCGAACGGACGGTTGTGGCGAATCGGCTTGGCATGCTGCCAGGCTTTCCACTTGGCCTCGATACCATCCAGAACTTTGGGGTCCTTAACGATCGATTTGAGGTCTTCGATCATCTGGGCCGCTTCCCAGTCCTGATAGTCTTCATCATTACGAATAACCCAAGGACCGTATGACTTGGCCAGCTGTTCAGCTGTGTCACGATCGCTCCTCCAAAGCGCTTTAGGCACTTCGAAGTAGAAACTATCCTTGATATGCAGAATATCTGAAGCCATAGTGTCTGATGCGGGTCGAGAGGGGTTCGGCTAGGTGGCTGGAATGCTATCTTTTTGTAGCGTTCCGAGCGAGGAGCCATGATTCTAACGGCAGTGCAATGAAATAACAGGCCATCAGTGTAGTTAGAAAATATTTTCTTGAATCTGGGGGAAACGTTTGAACGATTATGAATGCTCCGAGCATGGTCATCAGACGCCAAGTAATGACCGCTAACTGAAACGTTGCACCATTAATTATCCGGCTTTCTAGCCAAATTGGCGCTATCGTGGCGACAGCCGTCCATGCGCCTCCAGCGGCACACATGCGGGCCGCAGACTCGGGTGCGTGGCCAAATGTCGCAACGTAAACAAGCCCAGAAATGCAAGCCAGGGTGGAAGCCAGAATCAGCGACATGCGCAGCGGTGATAGGCGATCTTGGTTGTGACTACTCATCGCGTTTTGGTTCCAACACCTCAGCCCCGGGCACAACCGGCAAACTGGCCTCCGAAGGCTTCACGCCCCTGCCTAGACTGGGCTGAGTTGATTGTGCTCCCCCGGCGCGATCCGATAAGGTGCCTCGCACCAACTGGGCTCCTGCCGACTGAGATCCTGCCTGAGCGCCAGGCCCAGTCCTGGGTTTCATAATTTCGCCGTCATTATGGATCGGCTTAATGCGAGCAAAGATCATCAACAGCCCGATTGCCAGGATCATGCCTAGCACGAAACCGATGGCTGCGATAAAGCTCGTTCCCAATCGGCCGTCCAGCCAAGCACCGGCGGCTCCCGGCGCAGCCATTACCAAAACGATTGCTATCGTTCTCGCAAACCACTCCGAAGCTTGCTCCCAGGGCGTCTTTTTTTCAGGCACAAATCCCCCAATCTGAGAAAAATCGTTCAGTTTCCGCGCAACTCGGCAACCAAAAGAACTGCTTTCGTGGCAAAGTGGGAAATTTGGGTGTTGCGCAATAATTCTTCGTAAGTCTATGGCTTATATCGATTTAAGTCCCCATGAGACCACCACTCTAATGGGTCTATTACGGTCTGTCTGAAACTTATAATCTAGAAAAAACGGCAACTTCTGGGCATACTGGTAATGGCGAGAGACATGCCGCAGGCGTAGCCTTGCCAGAAATCCCACCCAAAAGGTATTTCAAGGTAAAAACCCCTCGTATTACGCAGACGCTCAGCGGGCTCTGCGAACGACTTTGGGGCGTTTTCCGTAATGAGATACTCAGTGTGCGGGAACTGTAGAGCAAAATAAACACCCCTCCCCGGCGATTTTTTGGAGCGAACACATCGACTGAACGGTTTCGAATAGCAACTAAACAAAATAACCAAGTTGCTGAATCAAATTGAACAGTCATGACCCGCTAACAACGATTGGTGAATGCAGTGGCCAAAGCATCGAAGAAAAACGTGTCCGCCAAAGCGGTTCAAAAGCAAGGCACCAAGGGCAAGTCAACCAAGTCTGCGAAAGCAGTGATTGCTAAGCCGGCAAAAGCAAGTTCGTCGAAACCGGTCGCTAAGAAGTCCAAGTCCGAGACCAAGCCATCGAACGGAAAGCCGGTAAAGGCGTCGGTTAAGCCTGAGAGCAAACCGGTCGAAAAAACGAAAACTAGCAAACCAGCGGCCGCCAAAACCGGTTTGACCAAGAACTCTACCAAAGCTGCCGTCAGCACCAAGACGGCCAAGCCCAAGACCGAAAAGCCCGCTGCGGCAAAATCGGCTACCAATTCCAAGCCTGCCGCAGTACGAACCGCCCTGAAAGCGACTCGCAGCGAAGAAACCTCGCAAAAGAAAACACCCGTCGCAGCGCCCAAAGCACCAACCAAGCCCGCTGCACCAACCAAGATCGCCGCTAAGCCGGCTGCAGAAACCAAAGCTTCGAAACCCAAGGCACCCGCCAAACCGCCCGAGCCACCCACCAGCCCCAAGGTTCTCAAGCGCATTCGTCAACTGCAACAGGAACGTGAATCTTCCAAGGATCTTTCCTTCCGACCGACATTGATCAAACCACCAGGCGCCAATGAACCGATTTGGGAAAAAGAACCAGAGAAAGATCGCATTGCGTTGCTGGTTCGCGATGCCTACTGGATCCACGCGACTTGGGATATCACTCGCCGCGCGATCGAACGAGCTCGGGCTGCGATGGCTGAACAATGGCACACTGCCAAGCCCACCCTGCGATTCTTGACGCTGGACAACAGCAGCACCACCAACACCTCGGAAACCATCGAACGCGACATTCCGATCCACGGCGGCATCCGCAACTGGTATATCGATATCGGTGGCAAGTCCGGCAGTTTCCGAGCCATGATCGGTTACCTCAGTGCAAGTGGCCGCTTCCATACGATCTGCGAGAGCAATATCGTCGAAGCCCTCGGCGCTGGAAACCCAGAGTCGGTGGATCAACACTGGACCGATATGGGCGAGAGTTTCGAACATGTGTATGCAATGAGTGGTGGCTATCACTCGGAGCATGACACAGCTGATCTCAAAGAGATGATGGAAGATCGTTTGCACAAGACCGTGGGTGCTCCTGCATTCGCGCAGTTTGGTGCCGGTGCCGACGCACCCTTTAGCCGACGCGGTGGTTTCCACTTCGAAATGGAAGTCGAATTGGTTGCTTATGGCCAAACCGTTCCTGATGGCTACGTAACGCTCAGCGGTGAACCAGTAAAGCTGCGGCCAGATGGCACCTTCGTAGTGCGTCTGCCGTTCCCAGATCGACGCCAAGTGTTGCCTGCACTAGCGACTAGTCGCGACGGATCGCATCAGCGTACCATCGTGATCGCTGTTGAACGGAATACTAAGATTATGGAACCGTTCGCAGTTGAAGTGGATGAGGGCATTTAGTTAACGAACATCTGGCAGGTTGCAGCAAACAGTCGACCTGCAAAATGTGACGGATCTTTCGTAAGCCGAAGCGTCAGCGAGTGGCGTTCTCTATTGCCTCGCTAACGCTTTTTGAAGAACCGCTACTTTGTTCTTTGAAGCGACTCGGTTGACGTTTTGCTTGGTGTTTCATACACCGAAGCGTTAGCGAGGGACCTTCCTGCATCGTCAAAAGGTGCAGATGGTGCCAGCCATAAAGCGCATTTCATAAAGCGACTTTACATTTTACGATGCTGGACACGCCCTTCGCAAAGCCTCAGAGCGTGCCACCCAACAAAGTCGACGTCGTAACTCGAGCTTTGTTGGTGCATGTCAACGAATTGCAGCAGTTCAGGTCGCATCCGGCGGAGTGCGACCCGCCCAACCCAAGGTCGCATCTGGCAGAGTGCGACCCACCCAGCCACTGCGAGCAACAGACTTAACATGCAGAAGCTTAGCTACCAAAGCGTTCTTGCAACTCGGCCCAGCGGAATTCGGCGGCTTCTAACTCCATGGTGACCTTGGTCAACTCTTCGTGCAGCTTCAGGGCTTCGATCGCTTCGGTCGACTGCATCAGTTGCTCGTTGAGCGTTTTCTTTTGTGCGTCCAACCGTACGATGCTCTTCTCCAACTGACTCAGTTCCTTGCGAGCGGCTTTTTCGTCCTGCTGACTAGCCCCTTTCGACGGCGGCTTGGAGCCCGGGGCGGCAGGCCGGTCTTTGGAGTTCGCTGCGGAAGCCTTGGGCTTGTTGGATCCAGCGCCCGAACCTTCGCGTTCACGTTCGCCGGTATCAATTTCCTTATTCACCATATACAGATAAGCATCGTAGTCGCCGCGATAGTTCACGACGGTGCCGTCCTTGACTTCAATAATGCTCGACGCCACACGCTTCATGAAGTGACGATCGTGCGACGTAAAGATGACGGTGCCTTTGTAGTCGATCAAGGCGTCGGCGAGCGCTTCTACTGTTTCGACATCCAAGTGGTTACCAGGTTCGTCCAAGACCAAGACGTTGAACTTGCCCAGCAAAAGAGCGGCCATGCACAGTCGAGCCCGTTCGCCACCGCTGAGCACCGGTATCTTTTTCTTCACCGCACTACCGCGAAACAGCATCGCGCCAGCAACGTCCAAAATCGTTTGTGTCTTTGTGCCAGGGATCGCTTCGTACTCAAGGTATTCGAGCACCGTCTTGCGTTCTGGCAAGCTGGTGTAGACGTGTTGAGCGTAGGTGCCGATTTCGCAACCGAATCCCCACTTCATCTCGCCCTGAATCGACGGCAGTGAACCGACCAACGTCCGCAGCAAGGTCGTCTTGCCTTGACCGTTATCGCCCACGATAGCCGCTCGCGCACCATGCTCGATCTCGAGATCGATTCCGGAGGCAACCGCGCGGCCTTCATATCCGATGGCCAAGCCTTTACAGCGAACTGCCGGTCCCTTGCGGGGTTCAACTTGAGGAGCGCGAATGGTCGCCCGAGCCTGTTCGCCTTGGACTTCGACGAACTCGAGCTTCTCCAACATTTTGTTCTTCGATTTCGCGCGCGTGGCGGTGCTCGCCCGGGCTCGGTTCTTGTCAATAAACTCCTGCAACTGCTTGCGTTTGGCTTCAGTCGCCGCGTTGACTCGCAAATTGTGCTCGGCGAGTTCCTGTTGATAAACCAGAAAGTCATCGATCTTGCCCGGGTACATCGTGAGCTTGCCCAGCGATAGATCGAGTGTCACATCACAGGTGGCGCCAAGGAATGCGCGATCGTGCGAGACAATCAAACAGGCTTCTCGAAAGTTACGCAGAAAATGCTCGAGCAAGATCTGGGTGCGCAAGTCAAGAAAGTTTGTCGGTTCGTCCAGCAACAGTAAGTTGGGTTCGTGAAGGAGCAGCGCAGCCAACTTTACGCGGGTTTGCCAACCGCCCGACAATTCACTGACCGGGCCGTTCAGATATTTTCCCTTTAATTCGAATTGGCCGGCAACTTCACCGCACTTCCAATCTGGTTGGCCACTGTCACGCATCAGAAAGTCGAGTGACGTTTCGCCGGGTAGAAACGGATCGTGCTGCCGCAAATAGCCAATATTCAGCTTGGAACTGCGTACTATGGTGCCAGCATCCAGTTCCTCTTCACCCAGGATGCAGCGCAGTAAAGTGGATTTACCCGCCCCATTACGGCCCACAAAGCCGACTTTAGTGTCGCTATTGATTGAGCACTCGGCGTCTTCGAGCAGGGTTTGGTCGCCGTAACGTTTGGACGCATTTCGGATTTGCAGCAGGACGGACATAGTAACCGTTGAGGAAAAGGAGAAGCAGATCTGCGCTGGCCGCCGATCGATGTTGCTATCCTAACAAGCACCTAGGGCTCCTCCAAGGCTTCTCGTAGGATGGGGCCATTTGCCCCGTCCGTAATTCCTTCTGAACTCTGCAGTCTCGCGCATTGAAACGCTCGGGCCAAATGGGCCCAAGCTACGCTTAGGCGACTTTGCGGATCTGAATATCGCTTGCGCCGCTGAGAACGGACTCGATGCGCGATACAATCGTCTGCTCAATTTTGGCCTTGAAGATTCGGGCAGCATCTGGGATTTGCCCCAAGAGCGAGATTTGCTCTTCCATCACGACCGCTTCCCATTGGACGAGGTACCCGTAAGCGGCGAAGCGGATATTCAGCTTATTGTCGTGCCAAGAGCTGCGTACTTGGTGTACTTGCTGCGGGAAACGCTGTCCAAGCGAATCGACCATCTGATGCATGCGATCCAGCGCATCAACTCGGCCCAGAGTATGTGGAACGATAGTATTGATCTCAACCATAATGGCCTCCCATTGGTAGCTCATTTGCGATTGCAACCGATCGCTAAACCAGTTGCTGGTGATTGACTGTTAGACCATTTACGCACTTGAGGTCCAGGTCACAATGCGACGATTTTGCGACGATTTCGAGCTGAAGCCGTTTCAAGCGTTGCAATCATTAACTTCGGCGTTTGCCGATCGAAACGATTAACTAAAACATTCCTACCGGGTAATGCGAGCTAATTGGGCAAATACTGATGTTTCCGTAGACTGCTAGCATTAAAACGATCGAAACTTGGTGGTGATGTAACATGTTCTTCAGCCATGCGATAACGTCAGCGATCGGCCCGACCTAAATAACACCAACGGTTGTCGGGATCGCTTGTTCGGCCAACGCTGCTGAGAGAACGATACCAAAGTAAGTTCAAATTTTTGGAGATACCAAAATGTCAGTACGTTTCCTCGCTCTTTTGGCCGTAGCTGCTGTTGCATTCGCTCCATCGAATGCAAGCGCCGGTCTGTTTGGTGGTTGTTGTGATTCAGCACCAAGCTGCGGCTGCGAAGTTGCTGCACCAAGCTGTGGTTGCGAAGTCGCACCTGTTTGCGATCCATGTGCACGACCAGGTCTGTTCAGCAAGCTACGTGGCAAGCTGAGCGGCTTCGGATCATGCCTGAAGGCTCCAAGCTGTGGTTGCGAAGTTGCTCCAAGCTGCGGTTGCGAAATCGCTGCTCCAAGCTGCTGTGCAGCTCCTGCACCAAGCTGCTGCGAAGCAGCACCAAGCTGTGGTTGTGAAATCGCTGCTCCATGCTGCGATCCATGCGCACCACGTTGCAAAATCTTCGGTGGATTGAAGAGCCGTTTGAGCGGTCTTCGTGGTTGCTTCGCTGCACCAAGCTGTGGTTGCGAAGTTGCACCAAGCTGCGGTTGCGAAGCAGCTCCAAGCTGTGGTTGTGGCATGTAATTGCCCGCCCGTTCTCTGCCCCAGAGAACACTCTTGTTAAGCCCCGGACAAAGACAGCTCTAAGACGTGCATGCTCTATCTTGCACTGACAAAAACTACGAACGGCGGTGCGCCAGAGCATCGCCGTTTTTCTTTTTGACTGGCTCGCCCGAAAAGTTTATCTAGAACAAAACGAGCTTTCATGACAGAACGGGCGGCTCGCATTCCTTTGAAGATGGGTAATAGCCACTCATTTAGAATATTTGTACCATCCAGTTATTCTCGCCTGGGCTATGTCAGCAGTAGCAAAGAAAGTCGGAGAATTGTTCCCCGCCCATGAGTGAACTATTCTGTCGATTGGCTCGGGCCGATTAAGAGCGTCGACGCGCGGTCACTCATCCAATGGGCTGCGACCGGCGGGGCCTGTACCAACCAATTGGTCGCACTTGGCAAGAACGACCCACCCATGGTGGAGTGTGTGCACGCGCCGCAATGAAAGAAGTTAAATGAGTTCGAAATCGCCCCCAACGACCCATGGGCTCTGGATGTTGCCGTCGCGAAAATTGTGGCCGGTTTATGTGTGCTGGTTGTTGATGATGTTGGCGACGGCGATAGCCATGTATTTGCATGAGTTTGCCCGTTCAACTCTGGTCATGTGTGCTTTGCAAGGAGTTTTCCTGGGTGAGTTTGCTCTGGCCGCGATTATTGGCGGGCTGTACGGGAGAACTTGGATCGCGGGCTGGCTGCTTGCTGTTTTCCTGGCAAGCTTCGCTACCGGGATTGGCTTCTGCTTGGATTGTGTTACGGCCAGATATTACCCTTATGTCAGCGATTACTCGAGATTGGCGCTGTGTAGTTTTTGGCCGCTACTGATGTTGAGTGCTTGTGCGCCGATGATCGCCATGCGAGGTTTGCGTGGCTGGTCGTTGACATTGGACGAAGATACTGCAATCCCCAAGCAAACCTCTACCGTTGAAGATTTGCTTTTGCTGAGTTTGATCGTTGCCAGCTGCATCACGCTTGCGAGGTGGATCGAAGAAGCGATGCCGGGCGTCGGAGCCTCGCAAATCTATTTCGTTATGGCGCTCTTCTTTGGTTTTTCATTGCTCTTTGTGCTGCCGGCTACTGCTATTACTTTCCGGGCTCGCAATTGGACGCAGCGCCTAACGGGTTGGTTTGTCATGACGGTGGTCGTCTTCGTTGCTTGCGTTGGATTATCGTGGTTGATGAGCGAACCATTCGATCTATGGACCGATCTAGTGTATGTTGGCGTCGGAGTCTCGGTGGCGGCTGCAACGATGATTATTGGTGGAGTGTCATTGCTGCTGAGCGGAGTAAAGCTGACTCACTTTGCCGCCAATGTGCAGGGTTCGAGTGTGCAGGGCTCGAGTGTGCAGGGTTCGAGTGTGCAGGGTTCGAGTGTGCAGGACAACAATTTGCAGTCGGCAAGCGGTGATGAAGTCCCCTGTGTTACTGGTGATCTTGCGAGGGTTCAGGGCACCAAACTGCAATCCCGAGTCTTGGCAGGTGTCGTTGTTGCTTGCGCTCTAGTGTCAGTAGGCGTGATCCAGTACGCAAATTTGAAAACCCTTCGTTTTCTGCAGGGCATCCAGAGCTACAAAGAAACGTTTCCGGACCAGGTCACCGAGTTGACGATTCGTGGCGATACTGTCGTCGGGGCGACCCTAGCACCATCGATAACGGACTTCAGTCTCGAACGCTATCGCGATGCCAAGCAGAATACGCTAGAGCGAGTATCGTTAGCGGGAACTCAGATCACCGACGAGGCCATCGACAAACTCGTCTACTTTCCCAAGCTCAAGCACTTGGATCTTTCGAACACTTACATCTCCAATGCAGGACTTGAGAAACTAAAGAAGCTATCGAGCTTAAGTACGCTTACATTAGCCAACACTTTTGTTGATCTTGAGCTAGCCCTGCAAATTGCCAAAAAGCTGGGCGTTACGGAGTTGGATGTCAGCGGCATCGGCATTACGGATGGCGATCTCACCAGTGACCTGCCGCTTACGTCCGATTTGGCGCTCAAGCTGAGTCACAATGCGATAACGGACGCTGGCATCGCACAACTATTGCAGAGCCCGGTTCGCCTGAGGAAACTAGACGTGAGCGACACGGCTATCAATGGTGCCAGTCTGGTGTCGACGAACTGCCCCAGCGCGCTCAATCTCGACCGAACCAAGATCACTGACGCGAATCTGATTCAAATCCTGAAGATGGGTTTTTGTCGAGACGTCTCGATACGATCGACAGGTATCACGGCGGCCATTTTCCCCAGCGTCATACCCTTCTCCGGCTTGAGCCTAAGGCTCGGCAAGGGCAACATCACCGAGCAGGATCTCATTAACTTGCCTCCATCAACACGCTTTGACGAATTGAGTTTGAACGATGCGAAGTTCACTGGGGAATTTTTGCGAACTGGAAAGTTTCAATATGAATCGTTGGACCTGAGCGGCTCTGGGATAACGGATAGTGCCTTGCAAAACATGGTCAATTTCAGTTATGTCTATTACTTCAATCTATCCAATACAAACATCACCGACGCTGGACTTGCCGCACTTACCTGCCAGGAGGTTGATCTACGTTCTACAAAAGTCTCTTTCGAAGGCGTAAAGACGGCTCAGCATATTGGACGAATCCTGATTGACCATAACCAGTTCCCAGCCGTCCAACTGGCTAAGCTGCGCAATACCAATGTTGCGATTGATGGCGAAAGAAGTGGCGATGGACTGTGAATAGAACTGAGAGTCGCACAATTGTCTCAATTGTGGCAGCTACAATTGAGACAATTGTGCGACTATCTTTGGTTTTTCGTGTGCCACTGGCTGTGCCAGTGCAATCGAAGGAGACAATTCAAAACAAAAAGGTGGTCGATCCAATACATGAGTGCTAAACGGAAATCTGTCGAAGTGATACGGTTCGAATTAGCAGATGCTTTCAAGTGGACGGCGACTCAACCATGGCGATTTACCGATCACTCAACTTGATCGTCACTTAAACCGTACAACTTCGGCGGCTCTTGTGTTACGCTGTTCGCACTAGGGAGTCTACTCTTGGTGAACAATAGCTCCTCCGTTTACACTGGCACAGCCAGTGGCACACCAGGCTCACTCAGAAATGCCACTGTTTTTCTTGACAATTTGAAATTGTTGTTTTTCGATAGCCAGAAGACGGATATGGACAATGCGCTTAACCACTCAGCAGGCGGCTGAACAGGCACTCGACTTCGGCTTTGCGGCCATCGTCAAACAGTTCGACTTGCCGAGAGAATTCTCTGCTGAGGTTTTGGCTGAGGCGGATCAAGCGATTGAGGCGTTTGCGAAAGATCCGCTTCATGGGAGCTTGGGAAATCGACGTGACGCAACGGATATCCCGTTGGTAACTTTGGACCCGCCCACATCCACCGATCTCGATCAGGCCTTCTACATCCAGAAACTTAAAGACCAATTGGTTCTGCACTATGCTTTGGCGGACGTTGCTGCGTTTGTCCCAGTTGGTGGAGCGATAGAGCGTGAAGCTTGGAATCGGGGCGTCACCATTTATGGCTTGGCCAACAAGATCCCGCTCTATCCAGCTTCAATTTCGCAGCGTGCGGCCAGTCTGTTGCCGGATGGGCCACGGCCAGCGATACTCGTCCGAGTTGCAATCGACGCCGAAGGGGACTTAACGTTATTGGGAGTTGAGCGAGTGCTGTGTGCCAACCGGGCTAAACTCGCTTACCCGACCGTCGATTTAGCTGAGCTTCCTCACTTGGAAGATTTTGCTAACCGCATGTGGATCGCGGAGGCCAGGCGAGGTTCCAAGCGATTTCAATTCCCCGAGCAAGAGGTTATCACCGATCCAACAGCGGCCGGCGGTGTTCGGCTGGAACTGAGGACTCCGCTCTACTCCGAAGAGGTGAATGCGGCACTTTCATTAGCGGCTAACATGGCCATCGCTGAGCAATTCAAGGCGGGTCGCACTGGACTATTCCGAATCATGGATGAGCCCACGCCGAGAGCGCTTGAGCGTCTGCGATTGGAAGCCCACGCGTTGCAGATCGATTGGCCACCAACTGTTGCACTCGAGGATTTGATGCAGCGGCTGGATTCGAGTGATGTGGTTCACAAGCGTTTCTTGCTGATGGTTCGACGCGCTGGTGGACGGGCAAGTTACGCGGTCTATTCAGATAAAAGCGCTCCATGGCATGCAGCTATGGGAGCCGCTTATGTGCACGCGACGGCTCCCATGCGTAGGTTGGCCGATCGTTATGTGCTCGAGTTAGCGTATCGGCTTGCGAATGGACGATCGATTCCGCAGAGCTTGCAAGCCGCTCTGCAAGATCTTCCCGCGGTGATGGCGTCGGGTAGTGGCAGAGCCAGGGCAGTTGTCCAAGCCGTCATCGACTTGATCGAAGCCGTCTCTTTGCAGCATCGCCTTGGTGAGGTGCTGAAAGCTGAAGTGGTCGACGCTGACGCGAAGATTGTTCAGACGTTCGATTCCGCCATTCGCTCTCGGGCCGCGAAATTGCCATCCACGGTCAACGATGGCGATATCGTTTCGGTGCGAATTGACGAGGCCGACCCGGTTCAGCGACGAGTGGTGTTGACCTCGGTTCGAGACTCGTAAGATCTAAACAAGTTCGTGTAAGACCTTGCCACCGTCTTCAACCAAGTATTGCGGACGGCCGTTGTTGTCGGTGATGGTGGTTTGATCGACGTTG
Source organism: Pirellulaceae bacterium (assembly GCA_033761895.1). GTDB lineage: Bacteria > Planctomycetota > Planctomycetia > Pirellulales > Pirellulaceae > Aureliella. The sequence goes on from JANRMD010000152.1 coordinate 22,017, forward strand.
ATTCCCAAATGGTTAAACAGAGTCGCGTAAACATCACCGAAGGTAACTGGACGCGAGACAGCTTCGCCCGCGATACGGTCAGTCGCACCGATGACTTGACCGTGTTTCATCTTGCCGCCGGCCATCATGGCGCAGTTGACTTGGGGCCAATGATCGCGACCAACGATATTGCTAATCTTGGGCGTTCTTCCGAATTCACCCCAGATAACCACCGCGCAATCATCCGCGAGACCGCGTTGGTGCAAGTCTTCGATCAAAGCGCTCACGCATTGGTCGAAGATAGGAAATTCTTCCTGCTCGCGAACAAAGATGGAGTTGTTAGCGCGGCCCTCGGTGTTCGTTCCGCCGTGCCAATCCCATTTGCTGTAGTTCAACGTTACGACTCGCACGCCAGCCTCGATCAAGCGACGGGCAACCAGCATACTTTGGGGTACACGTGGTGCGCCGTTGGAATCGATAAATACGGTGGGATCTCCCTTGCCATAGCGTTCGACGACTTTGGGATCTTCCTTGGAAAGATCGAGGGCTTCGGCAAGTTTAGATGAAGTGAGCAGCCCCATGGCTTGCTCATTGAAGACGTCCATGGCATTCATGTTCATCTTGGAATCGATATCGCGCCGCAGTTGGTCAACACTGCGCAGCAGCGAAACGCGATCTCCAAGGCGATCGAGCGAGATACCGTTCAGTACCATATCCTGCTTGGTTGGTCCCATGGGTCGGAAAGGGGCTTGTGATGTGCCGAGGAAGCCGGGGCCTGGTTCGTTATAAGGGCCGTGCGAGCACTGATAACAGAGACTGACATAAGGTGGCGCCGTGGGCGTGGCAGCTCCCAATACATTCGAAACCATCGATCCGAACTGAGGCCAACCGCCAGATGGTTTGGGCTTCTTGGGATCATGTCCATTAAAGACTTGGATGGCATCGTGGTCAGCTTGATTGCCAATCAGGGAGCGAATGATCGTGAACTTGTCGCCCATCTTGGCGAGTTTGGGAAATGCCTCGCAGATTTCCATCCCAGGAACATTCGTCGCGATTGGACGCCACGGACCTGCGATCTCACTGGGGGCATGGGGCTTCAAGTCGAACATGTCTTGGTGCGGTGGGCCACCGACCAAGTAGATCATGATCACGGACTTGGGGTTATTCTTGATTCCGGCCGCTTCTTCCGCTTTCAGCAATTGCGGCAGGCCCCAGCCACCACCCAGCCCTGTTGTACCCAGTGCCGTTAAAGCGCCGATATTCAGCAAACTCCTCCGCGAGAAACCACTAGAGGCTCGCAGTGCTTGACGCGGACCGGCGAATTGAACAGCAGGGTCGGAAGGCATACGTCGCTGCATTTGGTAAACTCGGGTGGGTGCCAGGTGGGAGCCATCACAACACTTAAATGGTTGCGGAAGTGGCGCGGACTGTTCTTGGTAACACAATTTTCCTCAAGAATCCATCGAAGTAATGGAAAATTCCAAAACTTCTCGAAGATCGCTACTGCTAGCGGGTTGCAGCAAAAGTCGACTTGCAAAGAAGTGTAGAAGAGCACTAACTCGAAGGCGTCAGTTTTGTTGTTGCGATAATTGGTGCTTTGAAGCGATCCAGATGACGTTTTGCGTGGTTTTTCATAACCCGAAGCGTTAGCGAGGGAACTTCCTGTACCGTCATGCCGACCCCGTAACTCGGTCCATCGCTAACGCTTCGGGGTTGTGAAAGCCCGAAACGTGCAGCATCAAGTTGCAAAGAAGTGTCAGCAGCCTGCTAGTGCCGCGATTTGTAAGTTCCATGCCGGAGCTTCGCCGCAAGCGGGCGAGGACGCCCGCGCTCCGGAATGTCGGATGTTCCTTCGCAAGAAAATCCAGGTGAGTTCCCAAAGCCACGATCCAGTGTATGGAAACGGAGGCTTTTTCGGGTGCGCTACCTAGAATCCGCTATGGTTCAATAATCTGGTCCTCACCGGAGCGCGGGCCACCCCGCCCGCTGCCCCGCTTTTAGCATGGCATTGAACTTACAAATTCGCGACACTAGCTTGCTTGTGTCGCGAAATTGTAAGTTCTACGCAGTAGCCGCAAATGAGCGGGTGGGAAACGCGCAGATAAATTCCAAGTCCAAGTACAGCGAAACATTGAAAGATGGACTCAGGCAACGTTAACCCCTACGCACCGCCCGTGATACCCAGTCAGGCCCCTGAACCTGCTGCCCCCGACCCTGATGCCTTGCGCGAACGGATTCCGGTACGCGAGCGCAAGGGATCCTGGGTGTTGTCTTTGGCGGCAGGCTTCTACTCATTGGTTTACATTGGCTTTACGCTTCTGCTGCTGGCGTCCAATTCTAGCGATCAGATCGCTGGAAGGTACTTTTTACTGAACATCCCAACACTGATCGCACTCGTTGTCTTCATTGCAATATCACGGCGATGGGGTGCCTACATGGGGATAACATTTGTGGTTACGCACCTGCTGATCACTATCGCCATGTTTCAAATCATCGGTGCGGATTGGCGTGCTATCGTGATAATCAATGCGATGGTGATATTGCCAGTAATGGCGATCGTTCTGTTGGCGTGGGCTTTGGAGTTTGTGGCAAAATCCAATCGAAAGCGATAATTGAATTTTGCGGTAGCGGAATGCGTCAAGCATTTCGAGGACCAGCCAGCCGGGATGTTGCGACTCGGCGAAGCGTAGGCTGCTAACAACCTCAGCCCTCGTCGCTATTCGTCACCGCGTCTGAAGTTAGTGAGAAACCGAACGCTCCGCAGAGTAAATCTGCGGGATTAACCGATGGGCGTTAGCCCCGGTTTTTGCTCTGGTAACCGCCGCTAACCCTTCAAGCATTCGAAAGTAATGCGGTGGCCCTCGAAATACTTGACGGCTTCCGTTACCCAATGATCGACAAGCCCTCAAGCATTTCCGATCATCTCATAGCGGAATGCGTCAAGCATTTCGGATCACCTCGTAGCGGAATGCGTCAAGCATTTCGGGGACCAGCCATCCGGGATGTTGCGACTCGGCGAAGCGTAGTCTGCTAACAACCTCAGCCCTCGTCGCCATTCGTCACCGCGACTCAAGTTAGTGAGAAACCGAACGCTCCGCAGAGTAAATCTGCGGGATTAACCGATGGGCGTTAGCCCCGGTTTCTGCTCTGGTAACCGCCGCTAACCCTTCAAGCATTTCGCGAGCACTGATGGCCCTCCGAAAACCTTGACGGTTTCCGCTACCCCAAAAATCGACAAGCAACTGATTTCCCAACACTAGGTTTACGGACCAAAGGTCCAGCTTTTACCTAGCCCAGCTCAGCCGCCTGCTAGAGAGCTTCGATCTGCACGACGCGCTGAGTCTCTGGACTGCGTCGGAAGAGAACAGCAATCATGATCAGCGCGATTCCAACGCTGATGGTCTGCCATTGAGGTTGATACAACCATGCGTCAGCCTCGCTGCGTAAGCACCAACTCAAACTTGACGGCAACTCGTAGTGGTTAGCAGGTAGCCAAGCCAAACCAATTGATAAAATATTGTTGATCACGTGCACACAGATGCAGCAGATCACGCCGCCGGTTCGCCAGGCAATCAATCCCAGCATCAGGCCCATGATGCATGCGGCGATCGATTGCTGCAGGATTGTATGAGTGAATCCAAAGAACAGCGATGTGATCAAGATTGCCCGTAGAGTTCCGCTTTGTTTGACCAAACCACCGAAGATAAAGCCACGGAAGGTCAGTTCCTCGCAAACAGCAGGCAGGATAGCCAACAATAGCAGCACTGCCCAAAGCGGCTGAGCGTAAATCAATTGACTGAAGTGTGCCAAAGCGGCTTGGATTTGGTCACCCAAACTGTAAATCTGCCGAATGCCATTTCCGAGCGCCGTATAAGTCGGATGAAGGGTGATGCCTAAGCCGATTGCGGCAAGCAAATGCGATGGCTGCACATGATGAATGCGCAGTGCTTTTCGAATAGAGCGAGTCAAAAAGATTGCCATGAGCAGACACGGGGTTAGAATCAATCCGATCTGAACAGCAACGGTCATTACAACCACTGACGGCCAGTCCGCGATGCTTGATCCTGCCATGAATTGAGCAAAAAACATGGCGACTAGGATGATCAACCCGCATAGGATTGCTTCGGCGGGTGAAGCCGTCATGCCACGGTCACGCCATAACTGATGCAACCAGGCGTTCAGGCTCCAGCGATCTGATTCGCGGAACATCACCGATTCGCTTTCGAATTGACGAATAGCCCAGCGCATCGAGAGCAGGCAACAAGTCACCGTTACCATGATCACGACTGGCAAGTGGACCATAGCCTCGGTGTAGCGGCCTTCAATAAGTGACCGTACAAGGAAGACGGCTCCTGATACGGGTACCAGGCTGGTTCCCAGATTCAGAGACAAACTAGGTATCATCGGCAAAGAAACGAGAGGCAAGGTCACCAATAGAAGGGGCATCAAATAGTATTGCCCTTCTTTTGTACTGCGAGCTAACGCGGCGACGGCCAGCGCTAGGGCGCTAAAAAACGCGGCCATCGGTAAAAGCAGAAGTACCAGCCAACCCAAGGCGTGAATTGGCAGCGGACCCAGTGCATCTGCGGCTTGCGACGAACCGGCTGTGGCAAGCTGCTTAACGATCAGTCCTGCGGTGGTATGCATACTAAGGAGGTTTAATAAGGCACTAGCGACGCTAAACGTAGCCACCGTTAGGAGTTTTCCCCACACAATTTCATTGCGTCGCGCTGGGCTACTCAAGAGCGTTTCTAACGTGCCGCGTTCTTTCTCACCGGCACATAAATCGATGGCTGGATAAAAAGCGCCCGTTAATGCCCACACCAACATCACAAATGGCAAGATTTTTGACCAAAGCATGGCCCGACGAACAGATACAGGTGCTGTATCTATGTGTGCAAGCGTGAGCGGTTCGACCAAACGCGGACTCATCCCTGCCTCAGCCAACTCATTCGCTACCCAAGCTTGTTGCCAAGCATCGAGGACCCGCTGCAAGCGTTGCTGAGCCAGTTGCGAATGGTCACGGGCTAAATTGGCCACCAATTCAAGACCGTCGTTTGCCTCTGGTGCATTGGCTTGTTCCGCTTCCGCAGCTAATGCTCCTGTCTGCTCTGCATTTGACTTTGCGATTGATTGTAATGCCAGGCGGTCTCGCATACGTTGCGTAAAGTCAGGTTTGACAATGAGCACTGCGTCGACCTGATCGAGCTGAACCGCTGTGCTCGAACTACTGCGTAGTTTGGACAGTTCATCAGCAGTGGTTGGCCAGGGTTCAGTCGTGAACTCAACTAGTCGACCAAGATTTTCGGCACCAGGCAGTACTGTTAAATGACGCTGCTGATCGATCAAAGGTAGATCGGACGGCCAGTTTTCTTGACCGACGATTCTTATGCGAACACTGTACTCGCGGTTGAACTGAGCAACTTGCATCATCAGCAAGCCGATCAGTGGATACAATAGCATCGGCAGTACAGCGATGGTAAAGAGGGTCCGTCGATCGCGCAATTGATCACGCATCTCGCGGTGATAGATCAG
>JANRMD010000153.1:0-2387 GCA_033761895.1 Pirellulaceae bacterium
CTAGCCGCGGGTCTCGAAGTGGTGGACCAACATGAAAGACAGTCCAATTTAAGTACAAAGTGAACCAAGCAACATCTGCATTGGCCGGACAGCTTGCAAATCGAACCGCCCGACTTCGAGACCCGCGGCTAACTCCGTCGGCTCACTTTTGACTCTAAACTGCGCAACCGAAATAACTGAGCGATGCGAAACTGTAAGGCTCGCGCCCTTACGCTACAAATGCTACACGCTCGGGACAAATGGTCCCAGGCTACAACGTTGACGCTCGGCTAGCAGCGTTACTTCGTCACGAAATCCTCAAGCTGATACTCTTTTGCTTCTTGAATATCCACCTCTTTCGATTGCGAGTCTCCTGCGGTGGACATGGTTACACGCCAATTCATTTCAGGCGGCAGAGCTGGGAACGAGAATTTTCCCGCTTCATCTGTTTGAGTGGTCAGTTGAATTCTTCGAACAGCGTTACTCGACGCGTTTACCGCGACGTTCTTGAGCGGCTTGCCATTTTCATCTTTAACTATCCCGCTAATGGATGCGGCGGGTTCCAGTTCCAGCGCCAGAGTCTCCGTCTCCGCCTCAATGTTCACGACTATGGCAAGTCTGTTCACAACATCAATCGCCAGCAATTGCATTTTGTCATTCCAGCGTTCAGTGACAAAGGTTCCGTCCTCAGTCGATTTGAAAACAAGGCCAGCATGTCCTGCTGCACCAATCGATTCGCCATAGATCTCAGCCTTCAGCGGCTTACCGGCAGAGTCCGTCACTTTTCCGGACAGCGTACCGCGTGGCAGTCGATCGATGTGAGCGTCGAACTCTAGATCTTTGTCCTTAACGGTGATCGACAGCATTTTGTCATCAAGTAAACGCAGCTGGTAATCGCCAGGGCCAACTCGAAAACGATACTTGCCGTTCTTGTCCGACTCGCTCCAACGGACAAGTTGGCTGCCGTTGGGGCCTTGTTGGATTAGCGTTGCCGTTTGCTTTGCGGCGGGAGAGTTCTTGGGGCCCTGCGTGAGCGAACCAGCGACGAGGAAGCCTCGGCTGAGGTGGAAGTCCACGTTTTCAAGAACTGCTTCTTCCTTCAGTTTGATGCCGGTTGCACTGGCAGCAGCGAACTTTTCATCGGTGATCGCGATGATGGTGTCCTGGTCGGGATAGATCTGCAATTCAAAAGTTCCATCGGACTTGGTCGAGGTATGGCCGCGGTAGTAGTCGTTGGTAGCGCCTCGGCCTTCGCCTTGCAAGCGAATACCGGCAGCCGGCGTGCCATCTTCATGCAGAACTTTGCCGCGCACGGTACAGAGCTTCCAAACGATGGCTTCCAAGTCTGTGTTTGGAGTGTTAGGTAAAAAGTACGGTGCCGCTGGACAGTGAAATCGCTGGTCGCTGATCGAAAACGTGATGCCGCGTTCGAGGTCCGTCGGAATCCAATCAAAGGTTGCGATGCCGTTTGCATCCGTTTTCCCTAGTTGATCGGCACTGAGATTGGCATAACTGACCTTACCAGCTTTTTTGATTATCCAAGGCGTTACAGCCACATCAGCCACGGGGCGATTCTTTGTATCGAGGACCTTGACTTTGACCGAAGTAAATCCGTCAAGCTTCAAGTTAACTTCCGTCGGAACATCCAAACGAATTTGTGTTGGGAATGAATCGTAGTTTTCGTAGTAGTCGAAACCATGTCCAGCTTTGAAGGCAACGATCCAATCGACCTTTGCGTCTGCAGGAAATTCAAACATGGCTTGGCCCATCGCATTCGACGGCGATTCCAGCAGTTTTCCGTATTCGGCATACATTCGGACCGAGGCGTCTGCCAGCGGCTTGCCGGTTCTGTCCACTACAGTCACCGTTGTTTTGCGAAGTGGCTTCAGAACCGCGCGAATCACATTCTTCGCTTCAGCCACGTTGTAAGCCGAACCGGAAACAATGCTCGCCAAGCGTCGTGACTGGTCGAAAATCAACAGCGAGTTGCCTTGATAAGAATCGAGAGGTAGACGCAATAAAAACGCGCCACCCTCGATCGACTTCGTTTGGCTAGTGACCGCTCCGTCGTAACGCATCGCTTCGACCGTAGCACCGACGATCGCAGTGCCTTGTTCATCAGTCACGATGCCGCGCAACGATACGGTTGCTTGAGCGGGATCACGTTCCGCTTCTTGGGCCGAACCTATTGTGTTCAACGACAAAAATGCAAGAGACCAACAAACTGATAGTATCCGTAAACTAGGTCTCCAATTCATAGCGACATTCCCTGGGTAGGTCGAGAAAAGTGAGTTGCTCAATATTTAATTGAATTGTAGTGGTTTCTACATCGATCGAGCGACCCGGAAGGACGTCAAGCTTTAATTAATATTGGGGTGGCACGCTCCTGAGGCTTTGCGAAGGGCGTG
>JANRMD010000154.1:0-11609 GCA_033761895.1 Pirellulaceae bacterium
CGCTATGAGATTCGTGACTTGATTGCTTACTTGCAGGTTTCGGAAGGATTAAGTATTAAGGATTGAGTGAGGAATGAGTGAGGATTGAGTGTGGAGTGAGGAGTGAGGAGTGAGGAGTGAGGAGTGAGGAGTGAGGAGTGAGGAGTGAGGACTGAGGAGTGAGGAGTGAAGGAGGTCGCACCCGGCAGGATGCGACCCACTTGGATGCGACCTAGTCAGACTGTTTGGGGAGAGGGATTTAGGCTTTGGCGTTGACTTTGCTAACGGCTGCGTTGGCGACGGCAAAGCACTCCTTGATTTCAGCGATCGGGTCTTTCGGGTTCTCTTCGTACTCCAGCGAGAATGCTCCGTTGGCTGGGAAATCAACGGCAATGAGCGCATCGACCACGGCGGCGCAATCTAGATGCCCCTTACCGAGGATGACACCCTTGGTCTTGTCTTTCATCTCGGCAAAATCCTTCAGGTGGATTCCGTAGAGACGGCCCTTAAGCAAGCGGATGACTTCGGTCGGCTTTTCGCCGGAACGAATGTAGTGACCAAGATCGGCACAAGCTCCGATGCGCGGGTCGTGCTTTTCAATCGCATGCAGAACATCGATGGCTTTGTTGTAGCGATGAGTTGGTCCGTGGTTGTGAATTGCAATCCGGATATCGAACTCCTTAACCAATTCGTTGAGGCTTGCGAACGAGTCTGGGTCAGGGTCAGCCGAGATGCAAGGGATGCCAACTGCTTTGGCGAACTCAAACCACTTGCGATTCGCAGCGGCGTCTTTTGAAAAGTGATTTACGCCGTGTGCAGAGATGGTGAGTCCCAGATCTGCGACTTGTTTTTTGATTGCGGCGATTTTCTCAGGGGTCGAATCGAGAGGCAGCATATTGCTGTAGAACTCGACGTGGGTGAAGCCGATGTCTTTGGCGTGCTTGAGCGCAACTTCAACCGGATATTCGCGAAGCGAATAAAGTTGAATGCCGAGGTTGATGCGTTTCTTGGCAGCTTGGAAAGCGGCACCGCGCACGGAGGTAGTTAGGAGTGGAGCGGTGGCAAAGGCGGCTGAGGTAGCCGCAATAAAGTGGCGGCGTGTGAGTGCGGACATCGATGGGCCTTCATGAGGTGAGAGGAAGGAGTGGGATTCGGGTTAAGCGAGTTAACCCGACTACTTAGAATAACAAGGCGAGTTAGGCAAAGCCACCGCAGGCTTGGAAAGTCGTAAGGGCGTGGCGAGTGGCTTGCACATCGTGGACGCGGACAATTTGAATGCCCAGGCGAGCGAGAACAAGGGTCACGCCCAAAGTTCCAGCGGCTCGGTCTGCGTCCTTGTTGCCGATCAGTTTGCCGATGAAGCCCTTTCGTGAGTGCCCGACCAGGATGGGTCGATTCAAGTTCAGGAATTTCTGGCTGGCACGGATCAGTTCCAAGTTATGTTCGTGTGTTTTGCCGAAACCAATACCGGGGTCTAGGCAGATGCATTCTGGAGCGATTCCAGCGCTCAAGAGAGCCGCATCGCGAGCGGCTAGATAGTCGTATATTTCGGCGACGACGTCGGTATAGGTTGGGTCGTTTTGCATGGTCTGCGGCGTGCCGCGCATGTGCATAGCACAAATTCCCGCTTGCGAGTTGACGGCGACGGCGACCATCTCGGGATCATGCTCCAGTCCCGTGACATCATTAATGATCTCCGCACCCAGGCCGATAGCAGCCCGAGCCACTTCGCTTTTCGATGTATCGATGGAAATAGGGACGGATACGCGACCGATAAGCGCTTCGAGAACTGGGACGATTCGTCGCAGTTCGTCATCGGTGCTCACCGGTTGGCTGTACGGTCGTGTGCTCTCGCCACCGAAGTCAAGGATGTCGGCGCCTTCATCTTCAAGTCGCAGGGCGTGTTCGATAGCCGTGTTGGGAGTGAAGTAATGTCCACCGTCGGAGAAACTATCGGGAGTGACATTGACGATTCCCATAATGCAAGGGACTTCGCCGAACTCGAGCGTGCGAGTTCTCAATCTCCACTGCTTTACGCGGTTGGTCATTAACGCAGAAGGACTCATTGGGGAAACTTCAAACCGGCGATCGGAAACTGGGGAGCGGGCGGAGCGGTGGTGAAGTCGGTGTCTGCGATGAACAACCCGCCAGCCAACGGCGAATCGCTGCGGCGAGCCGCCGACATGTGCTCCACGGCCGTAGTGACTACCAACTTGACACGACCTTCATGATCTTCAATCAACAGCGGGCAAGTGACTTGAGGGCTACCAGCGGTCAACCAGATGCGTTCAAGTTCGCCTGTGCTCAAGCTGTACTGCCTGGTTTCACCGAATTCAGCCGGGTTGGGATTGTAGAAGCTGATAATCGTGCTCTGCTCGTCTGGCGTCAGGCACATTCCGTCTGGGAAACTATCGAGGCCAGTAAGGTCAATGACCGTTTCGCAATCGGTGAGTGATCCGGTTTTTATATCCAGCCGATAGCGCACAACTTTTTTCGTGGGAGTATCGATGTCGTACAAATGCAAACCACCGCTGCCGGAATCAACCACATCTTTTCCATTGCTGCAGATTTGATCGTTGCGCAGACGAATCAAGGCGCCGTCTTGGCCACGATACAGATAAAGACCAGCCTTTTTTGTTTTGAATTCGAGGTCTTTGCAACCGAAGAGTGCGTTATCGCTGTAGATCGTGCCGTCGTTGATAATGGTATTCGCAACGTCGTTATCGATACCGGTTGCGAGGGTTTTCCACGTGCCGGAGTGAATATCGAATAATCCAAGTTCACGTTCACATCCGACCAAAAAGGTACCAACGACACTGGTCGGCCGAGCGAAACCTGGTCGACCTTTCAGTTCATAGCTTTGGTTGGTCCGCGTTTTGAGGTCGAAAATGTTGAGCGAACCGTGCGTAGCGGACGCGCCGTGTTGGATTCCAACCCAACTGAACCTGCCATCGCCCAGGGAATAAGGCCCTTCGGGGAGGAAACGCAGGGACTCGCTATCGGGCAAGAAAAGAAGCTCGGCTCGGATGGTTGGAAGCATAAGTCTGGGTGTGTGATAGTGAGGTCAGGTGATCTGTGTCTGGAATTACGCAAGGATTCAGCTTAGCGGATCGCGCTGAGTTGTCCATTATGGTGCTGTGTGCGTGGGATTTATTGCTTATTGAAATTCATAGGGACAAAATCAGGTGCGTTTCGGGGATTGAAGGAGTCTATTTGGGTGGAGTTTTTATTCAGTAAAGCGAGGAGCGACCCACCAGCAGCCAGTCGCACCCGGCAGGAGCGTATCGGCACCTCAAAGCACGATGGCGAGGATCGAAACTCTCTTGGCCAAAGTTGCGAGGCAAGATCGCGAAAATCTGAGGGCACCCAAGTTCAAAGAAGACAAAGCTGCGTCCAAAGAGGCACAAGATACGCCGTCGAACCCCAGCGAGAAAAAATGACGTGCAACAAAGCTGCAACAAAGCTGCAACAAAGCTGCAACAAAGCTGCAACAATTGGGACAATTGTGCGACTCTCAACCCTAAAATCATTAGCCGGAACGCGCTAGCGTCCGGTTTTCGCCGCGGGGACCGGTGCTAGCGCACTGCGGCTAATCCTGTGGTTGGCATGTCCCGGTGTAGCCACCGTTGCCAGACGGTGGACCCCGTGCGTTTGCCTAACCACCGCTTGGCAGCGGAGGCTACGACCAAACCCAAAATCTAATCTGGGCGAAGTACTAGCAGGGTGGCGATCGGCGAGAAGTATCGAGAACATGATCCGTTCGCCGCGATTGTAGTGAATATTCAGCGGGATTGGCTTGGCAGGACCGCGAACAATCTGGTGATGTCTGCCTAGCTTTCGGGAAAGTAGGCGGTCACAATAGAAACAATGGTATGATTGTAATATTGACTTGGTTGAATCTAAAAACAGCGGACGCTGACAGTGTCCACCACGGAGCGGTTATGTGTAATTCAATCCGAATCATGTGCTGCCGAGTTCTAGCGTTGGCGATGACTGCGTTGATTTCTATTCCGGTTCGCCAAACCGTTGCTGATGAATTCAAGTTGAAGGACGGCCGAGTACTGGTCGGGCAACTGAAGATGGGTCCCAAAGCTGACTCGCCCCAATGGACCGTCGAGTTGCAGTCCGGTGTGCTTGTGCGGTTTCCCAGCAGTCAACTGGAGACCAACGGGCATGTGAAGACAGATGAACGAAACGAGAAATACAAACAGGCTTTGCAAAAGGTTGAGCCCACGGCTGAGTCGCACGCCGCTCTGGCAGGCTGGTGCAGCAAGAATGGCATGAAGGACCAAGAGCTGGCTCACTATCGTCGTGCGTTGGATTTCAATTCTGATTTTGCGCCCGCACGTTCCAGGCTGGGGTACACCAAAGATAATTCCGGTCGCTGGGTGGAACGCGATGAATTCATGACTGAGGGCAAGGGCAAGGTCAAAGTTGGTGGCAAGTACGTCTATCCTGAAGTTTACGCGTTTGATGACGCGAAAGAGACTTTGAAGAAGAACGCTGGCAAATGGAACAGACAGATCGATAACTTGCAGAGGGAAATTCTTGCCAAGAATTCGAACTCGGAAAAAGCACTGGCCGAGTTGATGCAGATCGACGATCCGTATGCGGCTTCGGTTTTCGGTTCCAAGCTATTGGCTCCGAAGACGCCAACTCGGCTGAAGCTGATTTACATTCAAAAGCTGTCGCAGTTCGAGACGTCAGACGCCGTCGCGGCCTTGGTCGAAGCGACTCTTCAGGATGATGATCCTCAGATTCGCAACAAGTGCCTTGAGGCACTGGCCAACTTTGGACGCGATTATGCGATTGCGAGTTACATCGGCGAGCTGAGAAGGCTTGCGAACAAGACTCTTGACAGTTCAGCGCCTATGGTGCGGCTCAACCGAGCCGCGGTTGGCTTGAACTACTTAAAGGCTGAAAACGCAGTATTGGCGTTGATTGAGGTTTTGGTCACGAAGTACAAAATGACTCGAAAGCAGCAGGACCAAATCAACAGTAGTGGTGCGACCACTTTTGGCGGCAAGCCTGAAACCACCCTAGAGCTGGCTCAGAATCAGGACGTGTATAACGCCCTGGTAACGCTTACCCGACAGAATTTCTTGTACGACAAACAACGTTGGCTGAACTGGTACGCAAGCATGTTCGCAGCGCCGATGGGTGATCTGCGCCGCGATCCTTAAGCCTAGTGCTTCAACGCAATTTGATTTTGGGTTGACTGCTTTATTGTCGCACGATTGTCCTAATCGTAGTGGCAACAATTGGGACAATTGTGCGACACTGTCACAATCGTAGCGGCAACAATTGGGACAATTGTGCGACACTCAACCCACCAACGCTTAGGCCTCGAACGGAAAGTAGGGGTCAAGCTCGGAAGCAGACAGTTCAGCCAGAAACGGCGCGATGCGCGCGACGACTTCTTCCGTCAACAAACGCCCTTTTTCGGCGGTCGCACTATGTGGATTTCCCGACCCTGAATTGGTGGTCAGTAGGTGCCACGGGCGGCTGAGCGTGACCCAACCTTTCTTCAGCGCCTCGAATCGCAGGGGGCGGCGATCGCCGGAATCCGCAAGCAACTGGCCGGATTCGGCTTGCGAAACCAATTCGGGACGAAAGTGCATGATGAGCGAAGTTTCCATTTCACCTGCATGATCGTCTGGGTGCTGGCAGATTCGGTCGGCTGCGTCACGGATCATTTGGTACCAATTGCATAAGAAAACATGCACTTTGGTCTGTCCGGCGATTTCTCGGAGGAACGGCTTGAGGTCATTTCCTCCATGGCTGTTGAAGATCACCAATTTGTGAATTCCACTGGCTTCAATTGAGTGGACGAGATCGCGAAGCACTAAGGAAACGGTGGAGGGCATCAGATTCATCGCCAGCGGAAAGGCCTGCATATTCGTTTCCGTACCATAGGGAATGGTCGGTAGTTGGACGATGCGACCGCCGAGTTCGAACGCTTTTTCACAGCAGGCGCTGGCCAACTGAGTGGCTTCGATGGTGTCGGTGGCATAGGGGAGGTGCAAGTTGTGAGGCTCAGTTGCTCCCATCGGTAGAAGAGCGACTTGGAAATTCGCCGCGCGGACCTCGGCCAAGTTGGAATCGGCGAGCAGCCAGGGGCGGGTTGATGGACTCGGCATGGGAGTTCCTGTTGTAAACGCGTTTAGCAAGTGTCGAAAAACTTCAGCAATTTTAGCGGAAATCTGAAAACTGTAGTTTGATTTTCGGCGATCGTCGTTACGACTGGAACACGATCGAAACAACTTAGCTCTTGTAGCGAAAGTGCCGATAGAACCCGTCGTCGGAGTTTGCCCGATTGGTTGCATTGAGCGTTGGATTGTCAGCTCGCCAAAGTCCCGGAATTGGGTTGTCGCGAGCCAACGGCTCATTGCCGACCGGGGTTGCAAGCGGCGCCTACGAAGTTTGAAAAGTCGCGCGAGATTGACCACTTGTTGCTCGATATTTGCGCAGCGTACGTTATCCTTGATTAGTTGGCTTTGCTGGCTGCGCAAACTCGAACGGTTTGCAGAGCAATTGGAGCTGACACATGTAGACGGACTCGAGTTTCAACCGCGATGATTGCACAGAACTGGACAATGGCGAAAAGGCGTAACCAAACGGACACGCTCAAAGCGCGGCAACGACTTGGGAAATACCGAATCGAGCGCCGATTGGCGCAGGGCGGTTTCGCCTATGTCTATCAGGCGTTGGACACGATTGAGGGGGTTCGGGTCGCACTCAAGATGCCGCACCAAAGCATCGTTACCCCAGTGATGCTTGAGTGCTTTCAACGCGAAGCGCGTTTGGTAGCTCGTTTGGATCATCCGAATATTCTGCCACTCAAGGACGCGAGCTTCATCGAAGGACGTTTCGTAATCACCTCGAAACTGGGTGAAAAAACACTTTGCGATAGGCTGCGAAATCGGATCTCCTTTGAAACTGCGCTCGAATTGTCGTTGCAAATGGTTTCGGCGGTGGCATACGCACACAAGCTGAATATCATTCATTGCGATATCAAGCCGGAGAACATGATCCTGCTGCCGGACGGTCGGCTGCAGCTAGCCGATTTCGGCATCGCAAAAGTCGCCCAGAAAACAATCAACGGGTCAGGATCGGGTACTGTCGGATACATGGCGCCCGAGCAAGCCATGGGACGTCCTAGCACAAAAAGTGACGTCTTTTCGCTGGGGTTGATCATGTACCGAATGTTCACGGGCCATCTGCCCGTTTGGCCATTCGAATGGCCTTTTGTGGGTGCGATCAATCTTCGCCGTAAGGCTCATCCGGACCTAATCACCGTGATTCGCCGAGCCATCGAAGTTCGACCTGGCAAGCGATTCGCCGACGCGGATGAATTGCACAACGCCTTGCTGAAAGTTCGCCGAAGAGCATTGTTGTTCCACAATCGCAAGCGTAAAGGCCCGGCGGTCGGCTAATGGTCGCTTAGGCACAGCCGATTGCTAGTGGCGGTGGTTTCTTCGCGCAATTAGCTCGCGCAGTCAGTTCGCTAGCAACCTCGTAAACCAAGCCGTAATCGTGTGAGTGACGAAGCTGATATCGGCGGGATTGTTGACGAGCAGATGGTCCGCGGCAGGCAGACAAATCAGACTAACCGGTGCTGGTGGTGTGTCGTCCTCTGCATCACCCTTTGCGGCTCGCTGAGTCAGTAAACCGTACAGTCGCAGTGCGTGGTCAAAATTCAACGTCTCATCTTCGGGCGAATGGAATAGCAGTGTCGGCTTGGCAAGTTTTTGGAGTAAGGCCGGTAGGTCAAATGCCCGAAAGTCGGCGAGCATCTGACGGGCAATTGCATAGCTGCGGCCACCAATGGTGACTTCACCGACGCCTGCAGAAACGATCTTGGGATCCATGCGTTGCAAGAGATCGGCTAGGTGCGTTGTGTCACTGGGGGAAGCCAGTGACACGATTCCGCGGACACTCGCAATCTCATTTGCCATCGACAGGCTGCATGCACCACCGAAACTGTGTCCAATCAGGAAGCTGGGGGGTGCAAAATTCTCCGTCAAGAAACTTGATGCTGCCCGCAGATCGGCACGATTGGTGGTGAAATTGGTCTGCGAGAAATCCCCTTCACTGCCGCCCAGACCCGTCAGGTCGTAGCGTAAGACCAAGTAGCCATGTTCAGCCAGTCCACGACTGATGCGCACGATGGCTTTGAGGTCTTTTGAGCAGGTGAAGCAGTGCGTGAAAAGAACAGTTGCTTTCGGATGTCCATCGGGAAGGTCAACGATACCTGCCAGCTGAAAACCAGTACCGCCGAGAAATGAAACGCGTTCGCTGCTGCGAGCCAATTTACGCACCTGTCTGAAGGAACTGCTGCTCTGGCTATTTGGGCTGCTAGTTGTGATCAACCGCGCCAAAGTTTCCACGTTTGATTGCAAGCGCCATCGCTTTGGGAACTTCGGCCTCAGCGAGTACCAAGTTGGCTCGATTTTCGGCAACATTCGCTCGGTTCTCTTGCTCGGTTGCAATCGCTTCCGCTCGGCGAGATTCCGCGAAGGCGCGAGCCACACGCACATCAGCCTCCGCTTGATCGGCCCGCAAACGAGCGCCGATGTTGTCGCCAACGTCAATGTCCGCGATATCAATTGACACAATTTGAAAAGCCGTCTGTGCGTCTAGACCGCGTCGCAACACCGTACGCGAGATTACATCGGGATTGGCCAGCACCGATTGATGCGACTCGCAAGAGCCGATGCTGCTGATGATACTTTCACCGACCCGGGCGATGATCGTTTCTTCGGTTGCACCACCGATCAATTGTTCAAGATTGGTTCGCACGGTAACGCGTGTGCGCACTCGCAATTCGACACCATCTTTGGCGATCGCGCTCAGCGTGGCTTTGCCACTACGTTTGGGATCGGGACAATCGATGACTTTAGGATGCACACTTGTACTAACAGCGTCCTGAACATCGCGGCCGGCAAGGTCGATAGCCGCAGCGCGATCGAAATCGAGGTCGATGTTGGCGCGATGTGCCGCAATGATCGCTTGCATCACTTTCATCACGTTGCCGCCAGCCAAGTAGTGGGCTTCGAGTCGTTGGGTGGTAATGCCGTTACGCGACGTAATGTCCAAACCGCTCTGGGCGGCCATGATTTTCGCATTGACGATGATGCTCGCTTTGACTTGCCGGAAGTACATGCCCACCAAGCTGAACATGGAGACTCGCGCGCTTGCCGCGTAAGCTTGCACCCACAGAGCACCGAAGGCAGCAAACGAAATCACAGTGAAGGCTGCCAGCAGCAGCAAAAAGCCGATAATGACCCACCAAATAATGGTCGTAGGAGAAATCTGTGCGACGAGAAAGGGTTCCATTGAAAATCGTCCTGCAAGAGTTTACGGCTGCAGCACTGAACATCAGTAAAGGGGCATCAGTAATGGCGCTGCCGCCCCATCATAACCGCTGCACGGCCGCATTCCAATCTGTGGCGGCCCTCACTTCGAGGCCTCTAGAGGGCTTGCATCCAGAAAATCCCGCGGCATTAACTCAAAACTGTTCCACACAATCGGTTGCGCGGGGTAGTCTTCGGTGCGCGGATGGTGCACAAACGAGAGTCGATACCAAGCGACCAGATCCACGCCCAGGACGGGTTCGTCGTCCATGTAACTGGAAAGGGCTGCCAGCATTCTTCGGCCATCGGTACTCGAGTACGGAAATTCGGCTGCCGCGTATTTGGTGATGAAGAAGTCATCCATCAAGACCGGATGAGCTGCGTCTTTCCAGGCGCCCTGCCCCCCGGGTTGCAGGTGGTAAGAACGAGGATGCCCCAGCGAATTCAACGACTTTGGATTTTTGACGCGCCACGACCTAAAGATGTCTTCGCGGCGAACTCGCGACCGCTCCAACTCAAACGGCCGCCACACCGCCCGAGCTTGCAACGGATCGCTGGGATCCAACTCATAGGTGAATTCCTCAGCCACATTGCCTCCTTCGCCATCGATATCAAAATCGATTCGAAAGTAAAAATTGTGCACGTGCGAGGGCGCAAACACGGCTTTTTGTTTAGCGTCGCGGCCCACGATTACACCTGCATCGGTCCCCGCGCCAGTGTTCAAGTGCTGTAAACCTCCAGTTGCGCCGACCTCCGGACAGAGACTACCATCGCTGCGAAATTTCCAGCGAATGACATACGTGTAACCATCGTCGACACCTGGGAAATGCGCCATCGACCACAGCACCAGCATTTTTCCAGGTGCACGACCTTGCTTGCCCGCGTAGAGAAAACCCAGCGGTTCTTCGTGGATCATCACATCGGCAGTCGGGCCGGACGACCGGGTGCCATCCCGATGAAAGGCACGGCATTGGGTACCGACACCTGCACAGTCGCGTCCAAGCTCAAGCGGCATCGGGTTGGCACGAAAACCGCCCAATGAAAAATCCTCAGGTCTCGGCTGTCCCGTGGCATAAGGAACATAAATCTCAGCCAGGTTGATCGCCTTAAGTACTTTGCGCTCTCGAAAATAGACGTCCGTCAGCATCAGCCCTTCGATATCGCGGAATTGCCAACGAAACGACCATCCCTCCCACTCGATCAGTTGCCCTGATTTCGGATCCGGCGGCGGCTGAGCCGGGACTTGAGCTGGGGATTGAGTTGGGACTGGAGTCGGGGCCTGAATAGGTTGAGTCCGCGAAGGCTGAGCCACTAGGCGGCTTTGCGTCAGTCCGACCTGCACGAGAACAAAACCAAGCAGTATTGCCCAGCGGTTCCACATAAGATGATTCCTAGCTTTACGTTTCCATATCCTTAAGTTGCAAATCGAGCGCGCCAACAGACATGCGGATTTCGATTAAGGATAGTGTGAGCGACCCACACATCATAAGCAAACTGGCGGCAAAGATGGCTTTGCCAGCGACTTGCCAACCTGCAAAAAGGGTCAACATGCAGATCGTGCAACTCAGCAAGCTGCCAACACCCAGGGTCTGCATATCACGAATGATCCGTATGCGGCGGCGTAGGTTGACGATTTGATCGATGTAAACCTGATTAGGCGATGTGTGATGATCCGTATGCAGCTTACGAATCACATTCGCCAGCCCAAGAAACCGGTTGGTGTAAGCCAGCAGCAGCAACGAGATGGTCGAAAACAACAGCGCCGGTGTCGTAAGATCAATATCCACTTTGTTCAATCCTTGAAAATCGAATTCACTATCCGCTCGAAATGCTTGAGGGCTTGTCGATTATTGGGTAGCGGAAACCGTCAAGGTTTTCGGGGCCACCGCAATGCTCTCGAAATGCTTGACGCATTCCGCTACCAGGTCGAAATGCTTGAGGGCTTGTCGATTATTGGTAGCGGAAACCGTCAAGGTTTTCGGGAGCATCGCAGTACTCTCGAAATGCTTGACGCATTCCGCTACCGGTTCAATATACCCGATAGCTGCTTACTTTTTCTTTAGCCAATGGGCTTTGTCAGGGCCGGTGCGTGGATCGACATTTACCAGCCAATTCACTCAAAAGCTGCGCAAACTAAGGACCGAGCAGGTACACTTAAACACTGACTCAGACAACTTGGCGCCGCCTGTGTGCCCTCCCTAACGCCTACCCATAAAGTTGGTGCCTGCATGAACGCAGAACCCTCTCCAACGACTGTTCGTTCGGCCTCCCCCA
>JANRMD010000155.1:0-2802 GCA_033761895.1 Pirellulaceae bacterium
ATAACCATTGGGGGAGTTCCTTCTCGTGATGGTTTGCGTACAACACGATTCATGAGAAAACTCCCCCTTTCTTTGCAATAGCAGTTTTTTGACAGCATTAAAAACACTGCAACATCAAAACTAGCGCCGACGGCTCACTAAATCAACAAGCCCCTAGCCGCGGGTTTCGAAGTCGGGCAGTTCGATTTGCAAACTATCTTGCCAATGCTGATGTTCCTTGTTTGACTTTGCACTTAAATTAAACTGTTTTTCATGTTGGACTACCACTTCGAGACCCGCGGCTAGCGCCGTCGGCTCACTAATGCAGCAAATGGAGGCCGTGCCTTATGTTAACCCGCCGTGAACTACTGGCTGCTGGCTTAGTCACATCGCTAACTAGTTGTCTTACAAACTCCAATCCACTAATCGCAGCGCAACCAGATCCTAATGCGCATCCGATCGCTGTGTTCACCAAGCCGCTTCAAACGATGGCAGTAGATGAACTTGGCAAGCGATTGAAATCGATCGGCGTGCAAGGGTTGGAGGCGACGCTGCGAAATGGTGGGCAGATCGAACCCGACAAGCTCGCTGCTGAATTGCCGCGATTCTGTGAAACGCTCGCCAAGCACGACCAACGTGTGATCATTGCCACCAGCGATGTGAACAAAGTGGATGCCGCTGCGGAACAGTATTTGAAGACGCTTGCCAAAGAAAAGGTCCCTTATCTGCGGATGGCTTATTATCGATACGATCTCAAGCAACCGATCCTGCCGCAACTCGACCAATTTGCTCGCCATGCAAAACAACTCGCCCAGTTATGCGAAGCCCACGGCGTGACTGCTTTGTATCAGAATCATGCAGGGGCGGCTTATGTAGGCGCCGGGCTGTGGGACTTGCTACGAGTCTTACAAGACATTGCACCCAAACATATGTCCGTTGCCATCGATCTCTGTCACACAACGCATGAACTCAGCGAAAGCTGGCCGGCCGCTTACCAAGCCCTCCGCGATCGCATCGGCGCCGTATTTGCCAAAGACTTTGATTGGATCGACGGCAAGGCGGTCAATGTGCCACTTGGCAAGGGACGAGCCAAGCCATTTTGGGAGCAGTTGTCGCGCGACGGTTTCACCGGCCCCATCTCACTGCACATGGAACACATGGATCATCGCCCCCACGAGCGACTCGAAGAACGCTGGCAAGCCACGAAGTTGGATGTTGAGACACTGAAAAGCTGGCTTAGTAAGTAGGTCGCATCCGGCAGATATGCCCCACCTAATCCGGTCACATCCGGCAGATGTGACCCACCCAAAATCGGTCACATCTGGCAGATGTGACCCGCGCAATCAAGTCACATCCGGCAGATGTGACCCACCAAAACCTGTCGCGTCTGGCGGATGCGACTCACTACAGCCCGCATAATCGGACTGCGCGGAATTCTTTTGCTCTTCGCTCAACTTTCTCCAGTCAGAAAACTAAAGGCTGAGCATCAACTTTGGAAGAGCGCTGTACATTTCCTCATCGAAATTAGGAGTTTGGCTAACTCTGCCTTGACCGCAGCGAAGGTATGCCATCCACCCTGATTTAGTGACTCTTCAACCCAGTTGCCTCGAGGAAATAGCTATGCCAAAGACCAGCAAAATCGGTGATACAGAAGTTCAAATGGATCGTCGCTTCAAGACTCGCCGCAACGAGAACATTGTCACCGACATAGCTGCCGCTATTCCTGAAGAAGCTCCTCCTCGCCGCAAGAAGCAACGTCGTCGTCAAATCGACCCAACGACCTGCGAGCGTGAATACAGTGATGATGAAGTCCTGTTCATGCACGCTATGGACGCTTACAAGCGATCCAGTGGCCGCATGTTCCCAACCTGCAGCGAGATCCTCGAAGTCGTCCGCGGCTTGGGCTATACCAAACTAACTCCAGAAGAGCGAACCCTGCTTGAAATCCACGGCATCAGCGCTGCCACACCCTGCGAAGCCAGCAGCGACGAATCGAACAACGACTAGTCTTGCTTAGCAGCACCAAAAACACACACAGCCAGCATTTCCATGCTGGCTGTTTTCGTAGCCCATTGAACTGTTGTGCGATAGCTAAGAATATGGCGATACAAGCCGTCACAAATAGGGAGTGGATTAGCATCGCTCAGATCGCATTCTGGGCATGGTCCTATTCATTCCTGAGGCCAGCCAACATGTTTCCACAGGGCAAAATCATGGTGCCCGGCAATGTATTGTCAAAAATTCCCGCATTTCCAAGCACTACGAACCTTGGGTAATGGTTCGCGGCGGTTGCTGGATCGACTAGAATAACAGGGTGTGCGAGAGCAAGTTTTGCCTCAGTACGCCTTGATTCGATCCCTCTCAATCTCCCGCCTGACACATTATGAATACTACACTTTTCAAGCCGCTCTGTATTCGAGTGACTTTGATCTTAGCGTTTTGTGCGTCCCATTCGCACTTGCAAGCCGATACCACAACCGCCAAGCAAGTTCGGTCACTGCTGTCAAACCGTTGTTTCATTTGCCACGGGCCGGATGAGGAACAGCGCAAAGGGGGCTACCGCTTGGATGACTCCAAGTCGGCTTTTGAACCCGCGGATTCCGGTGAGCGACCGATTGTGGCCGGTGATCCGGCGAAAAGCGAACTGCTGCGCCGCTTGATCTCTAACGACGATAGCGAACGCATGCCGCCACCAGAGTTCGGCGCAAAGTTCACCAAGGAAGAGGTCGCTCTCATCGAACAATGGATTCGCGATGGCGCTAAATGGGAACAACACTGGTCCTTCATCGCACCAACACGTTCGCCCTTGCCGGAAGCAAAAGT
>JANRMD010000156.1:0-32287 GCA_033761895.1 Pirellulaceae bacterium
TCCCAATCGTAGCTGCAACAATTGAGACAATTGTGCGACACTAGAAGCTCAGTTTGAATTCAATAGGCAGGTGGTCTGAGCCAGCGTCGTTGGAAAACACTTTACGTTCGGTGATCTGGCAATCGCCACGTGTCATGGCGTGATCGATGGGAATACCCAGTGGTCCAAGCCAAGCTGGCCAGCTGGCGCAGTTGCCAGCACCACGACGTGAATCTCTGAAGCCAGCTTGCTGAAGTTCCCAGAAGGACCTCGTCCAGGGTGTGGTATTCAAGTCGCCCACTAAGCACTGTGGATTGGACTGCTTGGCCGCCCACTCGAGATACTTGTGGATTTGCGTGTCGCGGAGCTTAGCGCGATTGGGCGGCAGTGGCGAATAAGTGTGTGTGGCAACCAGGTCTACTTGGCGAGTTCCATCAGGGCTTGTTAGCGTCGCGACGATGGAGGGCATGATTCTCCAGCCAAAACTTTGCACGGTAAACTGGGCCGAGTACTTCGTATCGTTTTCGCGACAGAAGACACCAATCCCAGTACCCGTTGGACTGGGGAGCACTTTCGAATGGGGATATTGCTCCTGAATCCACGGAGCCCTTTCCAGCAAGTCGGGACGGACCTCGATGATGACCAGCACATCTGGGTTCGAATTTCGGATCACTTCAACCACGGAATCGAAGTCTTCGTTCGCTTTGTAAACATTCCACGAGAGGACTCGAATAGCATCCGGTTTGTTCGCGCTGGGAAGCGGAATAAGGTACCAAGGTTGTACCAGCCAAGTTAAGCATCCGGCGACGAAAGTACATACAAATGCGGTACGCCGATGTCCCGTCAACAACAGGATGGGAATGACCACCAGCGCCGCCATAAGCGCGTGAGCGGAAAAGTGAACTACCAGTTCCAGCCAGGGGCTGACTCTCGCAAACGCGATACACACCAGCCCTAAACAAAGACCGCATGCAATCGTAATTGCGATGTGTTGAATCGTCAGAGAGATTAAGTTGAGCAGGCGTCGACCGAAGCTTAATTTCTGAGGGTTGTTCATGAATCGGGCATTTTGGATCGGGCAAATTCGATCGGGCATTCCGATCGGGCAATTTGGGACATTTCATTTGCGTCCGACTGCAGATAGACTAGGCTGTGTCTCAAAAGGGTTGACCTTGTGCAAGGCCAGTCCCTTTTAGACACTGATGGATTAGCTCCCTACAGTGTGCCAATGCCGCGTTTTTGCGCTGAGTATTTGTACTGTGTTTTTGCACAGAGGCACATCCTACCCCACCCTATTCTGAGGCGATAGACATGTTGGTTCTGCGAACATTTGTAGTTGCATCCTTGGCTGCTTTTCTAGGTGTATTCGCCAGCCCCCTTAGTGCGCAAGAGACGCGAGAGATCTTTAATGGTAAGGACTTGACCGGCTGGAGAGGCAATCCGGAGCTGTGGTCGGTTGAAGATGGAAGCATCACCGGGAAGACTACTGCCGAGAAGCCGCTGAAGTTCAACACCTTCTTGATTTGGGAAGGCAAGGTAAGCAACTTCGAATTGGAATTTGACTACAAGATCGGCAAGGAAGGCAACTCTGGCGTTCAGTATCGCAGCAAGGTAGTCAAAGAAGAGGACTTCATTGTGGGTGGCTACCAGGCGGACATCGACGCCAGCTTGCAGTACGCTGGTATCAACTACGAAGAGCGTGGTCGCGGCATTTTGGCTCAACGCGGACAACGCGTGACTTATGACAAAGCGGGCGCCAAAAAGGAAGAGTCCATTGGCGACGGCAAAGAGCTGGGCAAGGCCATCAAGAGTGAAGATTGGAATCACTACAAACTAGTCGCGAAGGGCAACAAGCTCAGCCACTACATCAATGACAAATTGATGTCCGAAGTGATTGACGATCAAGAAGGCAAAGCTGCTGCCGAAGGCATTCTGGCTTTCCAAATTCACCAAGGTCCGCCTATGGTGATCAAGTTCAAGAACATCAAGTTAACTGAACTGAAGTAAGCCTTAAGGATCTATTGATTACTGGGTAGCGGAAGCGGTCAAGGCTTTCGGGGACTGCTGACGTACTCTCGAAAGCCTTGACGGCTTCCGCTACCTCACTGAATCGAGGGAATCGCAATAGCCGCAGTGCGCTAGCACCGGTTCCCGCGGCGAAAACCGGACGCTAGCGCGTTCCGGCTGATATTACGAACCCTAAAATTAAGCTGTGACGCTCCACTAGGCTTCTTCGCTGAGTTCGGGGAAGATTTCGCTGTTGAGATTTTGTCGGCCGATGAGCGATTTGGTGCGAGCGAGAAAGTCAAACTTGAAGTTGGCAACTTGCTGTTCGGTTAAGTCGAGAGCTTCGGCGGCTTCTTTGTTGCCGAGCCCCACGACGAACAGCAGTTCTATGCACATCAGCTTCGTCCAGTCGCCACGCTCTTGCCACTTCTGAATTTGATTGCGGAGCGATTCGATGATGGCTTGCTCTTCGATCTGACGGCGTTCGCCGCTGCGAGCGATGCTGCTGGCGCCACGCGCGGCGGACGACACGATCTGCCACGGTGAACTCGAGGAGTCCGCGGCGGTTTGCGAGATGGCTATGGCGGGACGACGACCCTCACGGCGGAGGACATCCGTCAACTTGTAAGCGCAGATGGAGAACAGATAGCCTTCCAGGGGACGGCGGCGGTCGTAGTTCGGCAAACTGTTCAAGAAGCCGATGAACGTTTCTTGGACGACGTCTTCACTCGTGCTGCGATTGCGAATTCGGCTTTCTACAAAGGCGAGAAGACGGCCCTCATAACGAGCGATCAGATCTTCCCACGCTTGACTGTCTCCTTGGCTAATTCGCTCTATGAGAAGTTGATCGGCATCGCTCGCTTCGGTCATCTATAGCTCTTGTTCTCAAGAATGATGGTTCTATGTCCACCATCTAGTGTCTCGATTCGAACCTCTTTGTGCAAGTCAGGCATTTCGCCCACGTGAACTGGAGCGGTAACCGTGCTCGTTCGAACAGTAAGCGCAAACAAAGGTAGCAGGAACGCAAAGCCCACCGCAGCAAACAAGAGTGCAAAGAATATCCATTTGGCGGATGAACGCGATTTGCGGCCTACAACCTGCTCAGGCACAGGCTGGTTAACTGCCGTCAGTGGGCTAGTTCCACTGAATCGACGAAGTACGACGTGGGTGAGCGATATCAATACCAGAAAAGCAACCAAGTTGATTCCCAGAGGCTTTAACCGCGAGCGTTGAACGGCTTCAGTATGCCATTGGCGAAACAGCTCGCGTTGTTCTGGAGTGATGCGAACGGTAACCCACTTTTGATACAAAGGCTCTTGTCCGGTGGTCAGCGCACATTCGAAACCCTCGGGATTGTCGATCAAGTTTTTGCGAATGAACTCCGCGGAGACCGGCATCGCGTTGGCTGCGCCCAGTTGGTTTACAACCTCTTGGTCGATGTAGTTCCGCACCGCAGCGACCAGCGGCTCGTCCAGTGCTTCGTCAGCTTGCTGAGGTTCCTGAGTTGGCAGCGACCCAACGTACAAGTAATGTTGGGCCTTACTGTAATCTGGCTCTGCGCCGACCCAGCTTGGGCGATTTTCGGGCAACAAGGGGCGCGTACTTGGTTCAACTGATAGCGTGCGAACTTCGTTAGCCGATCGAGCTTCAGTTGCGGGCGCTTCTGCCGGCTCTTCTTGGGGAAGCAGCTTGCCAATTTCAGTGTCGTTGGTGATCTCCGAAGCTGCAGCAGGTACGTCTGGTGTTTGTGGTGCCGATGCTGGAGCAGGCTCAGCGGCCGGCGCTTCAATCGCTGGGCTGCTGGGTTCGACTGGGCTGCTGGGTTCGACTGGCGTAGCACTGGCAGGCTCTTGCTGTGGTGGCTCCTGTGCAGATGGCTCCTGTGCAGATGGCTCCTGTGGGGGCGTTTGGGGTGGAGTGGGTGGCTCCCCTGGATCTGCGGGCGCGACTACGAACTCAGGCGTTTCTTGACCGACGACGATGTGAATGTTGATCGGCGAGAAGACTGCTGCAACCGCCAGCATCGCAATCCAGCCAAGCCAGTGAGGGTGTAACCGATTAGGTGATGGCTTATTCATCTGCACATGCTCCTTGCGAGCGTTGAAATCTTTGCAAGCTGTTCAGTAGCTTGGGACCATTTGTCCCGAGCGTTCATTTGAGGAAATTGAGGACGGGACAATTGGTCTCATCCTACATTACTAGCTAGGCGGCTGTGGTTTGGTGTACTTGAAGTCTCTCATCCGAGTTGATCCATGGGCTCGATAGCTGGATAGCGATCGATGTTCCGGCGGCCATGATGGCGATCCACGGTTGTGGGAATGGGATGATCAAGTGGATGGCGCTGGCTACCACTACGCTCCAGATCACGGCCCAGAAACTGAATCGTGAACGCCGTAGCGGGTCAACTTGCTTCCACCATTGAATCGAACCCATTAACAGTGGGAAGTAAGCCAAGAAGGCGGGCAACAGCGGCTGATTCTTGTCGAAGAATCCATTCCAGTGAACTACTGGCAGATCGCGACCTGTGGGCATTTGCGAGATTTGCTCCCATGGAACCATCAGATAGTTACTGAGCATGTAAGCGACCAAACCGATTGCAAAGCCGCTGGTGAGTTGCACGAAGCTGCGAATGGCCCAATCGCCTTCATCGCGTTGCCAACGTTTTCCGAGGCCGATTGCGATCCAAGCGGTTGTCAACGATACAAGTGCAACCCAGATCATCCCCATGAACAGCGGCTGAACTTGGCGGCCTGATCCAATTTGGAATAGCACCGCCAAGGCGCTGAACACACTGATGACGGCCGTCGAGCCAAGCCAGCTTCCGGTCACTTCGCTCCACACAGCGCCCCTTTTGACTTGGGCCAGTTGACGACGCTTGGCGACTCGCCATTGCTTGATGCTCAGCGGGCGGTTAGCAGCGACAGGTCGTGGGACGACAGGTGCGGCTACCGGTTGCACACGTGGTTGGACCGGCTGTGGCCGTGGGACCGCAGGTGCGGCCTGATTAGCAGCCTGAGCAGCAGCCATGTACTGTCGGTTTTGAACAACAGGCGCAGGTCCTTTGACAATCCACCAGATCGCATAATAAGGCACATAAAAGGTCAAGCCCATGATCAGTACACTGAGCAACCAGCCGGCATTCAGGACGGCGACCATGATGATCAACCCGAGCAGAACGAAGCGCACTGGCGGCGTCAAATTCAAAGTGCTCCACCATTGGTTGATGCCCGTCCAGCCTTGCTTCAGACTGCGCGCGATCGGTTCTTCGTAACGAGCCACTTGAACGGGCTGAGGCGGCGGATAGTTTCCAACCGGCTGGGCGTACAGCGGTGCTGGTTGCGGCGAAGCTTTGGCAGGTCGCGCGGGTTGTGTAGGTTGATTCCAGTTGGCGTTTACGACCGGAGGAACGATGTCCATTTTGGTGCGCACCAGGAGGTAGCGATCATCCACTTCCATTCCCAAGGGGCGCACCATCTCACGCACGTCGCTGAAACGGGCGGCTGGGTTCTTTTGCAGCGCACGGCCCACAACACTGCGAATCGGTTCGGCGACTCGCGACAGATCTGGGTCTGCCGTCAAGTGCTTCATGATGATCTCTTGAGTGCTTTCGCCGTCGAAGGGCACTGTACCGGTTGCCAGTTCGTACAGCATGACCCCCATCGCGTAGATGTCGATCTCTTTACCGTATTCCCCTTTGCCGATCTCAGGCGCCATGTAGTGGAATGTGCCGACGCTTTCGGTTTGACCGCCACGCCGCGAGCAGGAGATGTATTTTGACAGTCCGTAATCGCCAATCTTAACGATGCCTTCATCTTCAAAAATATTGGCAGGCTTCAAGTCGCGATGGACGATACCGTGGTCGTGCAGGTAGGCCACACCCGCGGCCAGTTGCCCGAACCAACGATTGAGTTCATCGATAGGAAGTCCTTGTGGGTGTTGCTCCATGACGTCGCGGAGACTGCCACCGGAAACATACTCCATCACAATCCAGCCTTGGTTGTGGGCATCGAACTTGATGTCGTAGAGGCCGATTAAGTTGGGGTGCTTGAGGTTCAAGCAATGTTTCACACCGCGAACTTCCACATCGAGGTTACGCTGAATCTGCTTAAGCGCTACCTCTTTGCCAGCATCGTTGACTGCAAAGTAAACTTCGCCGAAGCCGCCCGATCCAACTCCGCGTTTGATTGTAAAGCCCTCTAAGGGTTTGTCGCCGTTTCCATATGCAAACTTCATGGCTTTCCCCTGTTCTTGGACGGCCGGTTTTTGCTCACCCGGGTTCTGATCAGACTGTGCTGTCGCATTGGGTTCTTGTTTTTTTATTCGCAGGAGTTGGATCATGACTGGCTCGATCCTCAATTAGACAGCAGCAAAATCGTTTTGACGACAAGATTGGTTAGATTGAATTCGTTCTGGCGTCTTGAATATTGGCTTGAAAGCCAGCGGTGTAGGGCGCGTTTTACAATTTTGTCGCGCCAACTACTCCACACTGAGGGAAAAATCCTCGCCACGGATGCGCATGCCCGCCGTAATGGGAATCTGCCCCTGAGTCTTCTGTCCATTCACGTCGACTTCTGCCAGCGTGCGAAAACACCAGCCTTCACCATACCGGAACATCAACAATTCGTGCTTCCATTCTGGGCATTTCACATGACTGCCTGCATTGGGACCAATCACGCATGAGTCGGCTAGCAGCAGCACACCATCCACGTTTGGCTTCCACTTGTTGAGGCTCAGTAGATCCAGCCTGGCTGTGGCGCTCAGCGGATTGGGCTTGGAAAAGCCAACTCGCACGCGGCGGCCAAGCTGCATCACAGCGCCGTCTCGCAGTAGCTGTGCGCGGTCGACTGGGGCATCGTTCAGCCACATCTGCTGAAGCGGTTGGAGCAAGTAATCCCCACCGCTGCGACGAATCGCTGCCGCTTGTCGACTGAGGTCTCCCACGATGCCGATATCTGCCAGACTGCCATTGATCGCTTGACCGATCAGGATTTCATCGCGATCGCAGCACAAAAATCCACCCACTCCGTCAATCCATAAGACACGCCGTGGTGTGCTGACCGTGTCGGATAGCATTTGTTTTGTATTGCCGCCGTTGGCCTGCATGGCTTGGGGGCTGGCGGCCTGCGTGCTGCGAGTGAGAGCCGAGAAGTGCTTCATGTTTTTATCCTCGCAATCCAGATCGAACCGTTTTACAGAGTACCATTGTAGTCTTCGCCAGACGATCGAGAGTATTTGTAAAGCGCAGGAAAAATAGAAGTTAGCTAGAGGCCCTCGAAAAAAAGCCTTGAGGGCTTGTTGATTATTGGTAGCGGAAACCGTCAAGGTTTTCGGGGGCTCCAGTAGCCCTGCCAAATTTTGAAGTTGCGCAATTGGTTGCTCTGAACGATCCGGACGACTGTGTGCTTGGTTTTTCATAAACCGATGCGTTAGCGAGGGACCTTTCGGCATCTTCAAGTCGACGCCATAACTCGGTCCCTCGCTAGCGCTTCGGGTTGCGAAAGCCTGAAAGCCGCAACATCAAAACTGCCAAGCTGTGGTTAGTCACCCCGCAGCGTGTCCACCGTCTGGCGACGGTGGCTACTCGAAAGCCTTGAGGGCTTCCGCAACCGATAATCAACAGACCAACAAACCAGCAGTTCTCGCAACTCGCTGCTCAAAAATGAAAAAACCGGGCACTGACGCCAGGGTGTCGGCGGCATCAGTACCCGGAATTTTGCGAATCACAAGTTTTTTCTTCGTAGGACTGGAGCATTTCTCCCGTCCAGCTGGTTTTTAAGCAGCGTTGGCTCGGGACAAATGGTCCCGAGCTACTTTCCCACGCTCGGGACGATGGTCCCGAGCTACGCTTACAAACCTTCGGTGCTGACCAGCGACTCGATCTCAGCCCGACCTTCACCGAAGTAATCAGCGATTTCTTCGAGCAGGTTTTCGGAAGCTGGTTCGTCAAGTTGAATCGTACCATCCAGAGCCCCTTCGCTGACACTCATCCGTTCAGCGACATCGATCCGGGTGCGGATGTCGTCGAGCAACTGACGGGTGCTGCTGAGGTGGCTGTCGTCGATGGACACTGGGCTCGTCGTTTGAGCGACTTCGACCATGGTCATCCGAGCTTGGAGGTTTTCCACTTCGACTTCCAGTTCACGCTTTGCGGCTAGCATTCCGTCGAGTTTACGACGGGCGGCTTCGAGGTTCTTTTCGCGAGCTGTCAGGACTTGGTTCAGCTTCGAAGTGGTTTCTTCGTGGACTTGGAATTGCTTAAAGCGATTCGAAAGGTCCTCTTTGACTTGGACTTGTGAGTAGGTACGGCCAGCGTAAACGAACTTGACCGATCCGCTTTCCAGGTCACCCTTGAGACGCATGATGTCGCTGCGGCTCTTGGCAAGTTGTGTTTCTTTGGCCTTGATTTCAGCCGCCAAGCGTTGCACGCCGACTTCTTCACGAGCGACAACTTGGAGGTTCTTGGCAATCTCGGGCTTCAGATCTTCGATCATCTGCCGAGCTCGTTTGATTTCCCAGTCGATGGGCACACTGTCGCGAACGGTGTCGCTAGCGGTGCGTATGCCGCACTTCATGTAGCTCCAAGCACCGGTGCTTGCGAGTGCAACCGTGCTGGCAACACCGATTGCAGAAAGGATTAAAGCTTTCTTTAACATAATTTTATCCTCCGACACTTGAATTTACCTGAGCCAAATTCTCATCCACGAAAACCGGCTCAAAACTTGTGATTTGCTGTTGGTCCAGCGTCCCGCGGCCGACGCTTCGGTCGACCCTGCCTCACAGGGCCTTGCTGTCCATGGGGAGTTGTTCGTGACCAGGAGCCCGTTTATTGGCAGATTGGAGAATTTTTGTGGAAAAATCGCGAGGAATAGGCAAAGGCCTCGAAAATACGGCGAGAACTCGTTCCCAGGCAGAGCCTGGGCTGTGCGACAAATAGCAATCTTTCAAAAATCTCTAGCGAGAGTTTTGTTGCAGGTGAAAACGCTGTGGCTCCCCTCGCCCCGGTACTCCGGGGAGAGGGGTTGGGGGTGAGGGGCATTCCCAAGATAAGCCAATTTAAGTAAGCCCTTGTGCTACCATCTCGAGTAACTATTGAGAAAGTCGCTTACTCCAGACCGGGCACCCCTCACCCCCCGCCCCCCTCTCCCCGGAGTACCGGGGCGATGGGGAGTTCCTTCGTTCGTGACGGTGTTGCCTGAAGAGGAACAAAAGTTACATAATCGGATTCTGTCTTATTGCTATTTGTCGCACAGCCCAGGCTCTGCCTGGTAACCAGGGGCACCAGGGGGCACCAGGTACCCCGGGGCGCTTCTGTTACCGAGTCGCAACAGTGTGTATTATTGGATGCGTAGGATTTCCATCTGAAATTCATTCTCGGCAAGTTGTTGCCGGTCGTTCCTCGGGAGAATGCAATGTTTCGTTTAAGTTCCTCTCTACAAGCCTTTGGCCTGTGCCTCAGCATGGCTTTTCTGTCCGCGACAGCGGTCGCGCAGCCTGCGAAACTCAAGTGGACCGACAATACCGAGAAGACGACGATTGATGCCGAATTTGTACGCATGGCCGAAGGCGCCGTGGTGCTCAAGAAGGACGGCAAAGAGATCTCTGTCCCGTTGGCCAAGCTCAGCATGGCCAGTCACCTGCAGGCCCTTAAGTTAGCCAACCCGGCAGCCTACTCGAAAGCTCCACCGAAAGCCGTTGTGGGTATCGAGCAAACGGCTGAGAGCACCAAGTTGCTGAATGAGTCTCCGTTCAAAGAAGACCAAACCATCGAAGCCTTTCTAGACACAATGACCGCTGAATTAATGGCGGGTAATGCAACGGCTGCATGGCATGCACTGACACCTGAAATGCAGGCCGATGTTGAAGACGTGGTGGTTGCAGCGGTAGAAGCCGGGGGCAAGGGAATGCTGGTCCAGATTCGTACTTTGATGAAGCACACCGCGACTATCGTCCATGACAAGAAGGCCTTCATCTTCGCCAGTCCCCTAGTCGCTGCGGATCCGAAAGTCGCCAAGGAGATGCAGCAGAGCTGGCCGCAGACGGAGCTGTTTGTTGACGCATTGACCGATAAATCGAATTGGGATTCAGCCAACTTCAAAGCGGGGAATGTCGGTCCATGGTTGGCAGCGCTGACTTCCAAGATGGGTGGCGCTTTCGTCAAGATGAATGAACTGGCGGTTAAAGCCGGAACGCCTGGAGCTGACCTGAAGAAGCTAATGGCCTACAAAGTTATCTCGCAATCAGGTGACAAAGCCATGGTGCAGTCGCTGTTCGTTCCACCGCCCGTCATGAATCCACAGACGCGTCAAATGATGCAACCCAAAGCACCTGAGCCGGTGGAGTGGGTTCGCGTATCAGGAAAATGGTTGCCCAAGGATTTGGTTGACAATTGGAAAGATGGTGTTGCTGCTACAAAAAGTCAGTTGGATTTTGTGATGCCCTCCGTCTCAGGTGGACTCGCCTTTGCAATTCCATTCGCTGGCTCCCTTGCGAACGCGAAGACTCAGCAAGAGTTCAACGCAGCTCTGCAACAGATCACTTCGGCGATTCCCGGTATGGGAGGACCTGGTGGCGCAAACGGAATGGCTGGTGGTATGCCCGGTGGTATGCCTGCACCAGGCAACTTTGAAGGCGGCATGCCTGCACCAGGTAGCGGCGGGCCAGCGGGTGCTCCGGGCAAAGGCGGTAGAGCCGTGATCACGGATCCTTGATCAGTAACCACGTGGCAGGTTGCGAAGATAAGTAGTTACTGAACGAAACACTCGCTCGACAGCATGGAAGGCACCGCAAGATGCGGATCATAGTGATGGGGACAGGGCCGTTTGCAGTTCCGACTTGCAAACGCCTGTTGGCGGAAGGGCATGAAATTCCGCTGGTGGTGGTCAGACCCTTGGTCGATCCAACTGCAAAAAAACTACCGCCGACACCGGTACGGGATTGGGCGCGAGAAAACTCTTTGCCGATCTTTGAACCGCAGAGTATCAATGATCCGACCGCCATCGCCGAGTTGGAAAAATATGCTCCCGAGCTGTTCTTTGTTTGTGACTATGGCCAGATACTTTCTAAGGCTTGCTTGAGTGTTCCGCGATTAGGTGGCATCAATCTGCATGGTTCGCTCTTGCCCAGACATCGTGGAGCGGCGCCGGTGCAATGGGCCTTGCTACGCGGCGATGCAGAAGCCGGCGTAAGTGTGATTCACATGACGCCGCGTCTCGACGGTGGTCCCGTTCTTGCTATTGCTTCAACCAAGATCATGCCTGATGAGAATGCCGGGCAACTCGAACCGCGTTTGGCTGAAATCGGAGTTGATGCAAGTATGCAAGCGATTCAACAGCTGTCGCTTTGGGACGGTAAAACTGAAATTGGTATAGTTCAATCCAATGAGGGTGTTACCAAAGCACCTCGGTTTGCAAAGTCGCACGGCCAGCTCGATTTTCGTCTGTCGGCCGAGTATCTCGTGCGACTCATTCGCGCCCTTCAGCCTTGGCCAGGCACGTTTGGTGAGCTTCGCTTTCCCGATGGCAAGCAAGTCCGTTTATTGATCCGCGCCGCCCGCGCGATTGAGCATGTTATTGGTCACGCCGCCGGCACGGTCTGGCCCTGCACAACGAAGGAGCTTGGTCTGGATTGGCCAGCACCTTGGCAGCGTGTGTTGGCTGTCGCTACCGGGGCCGGGACGCTACTGATCGCTCGTCTGCAACCTGCAAGCAAGCGTGAAATGGACGCGGAAGAATTCTTGCGTGGGCATGCGCTATTGAGCGGTGTCCAGTTCTTATTGCCAGAGACCATGTTGAGCGAACTGTAGTGTGGGTTATGTTTGCATAAGCGGCGGGTTCAGCGGACGCGGACGTCCGCGCTCCAGAAAACCGGACCAGCCGATTGGGGCGCCAACAGGTACTGACTGAGTGACATTCGCCGCCTGAGTGTGGCATTCGCCAACTAACTCGCCAACAGGCTTACAACCAGCCATTAGTTGTTAATTAGTTGTTATTGCGGAAACCAGCGGTCGGTTCCGCGTGCTCGTAGTCGCGGACTAACCAACGATTTTCTTCTTTCGTCAGATATAGCTTGACGAAACGAGCGACTGGGCCTGTGAAGCCGTCAGTGGTCAGCGCCACGATTACGTTAAATTCAGCCACCGCGGTTTCCGGTTTGCGCGAGTTATCGACCGTGATCGACTTGATGCGTGTTACACGCGCTTCAGTGAACTTGTACTTCGGCAGCTCGGCTTTAGCGCGCTGCGTCGTGGTTGCAGCAGAGGGATGAATGTGGCTAACCACGTAATCGTGATCGTTGCGTTGCAAAGCGCTGGCGACGTCATGCAGCATGTGAGTAATCTTCTCTTCGTCGGTTTCGATCTGCACGCTCAAGACAACTAAACCGAGCGTCAAGAGCACGCTGGCGATCGCAATCCAAGCCGCCACTTTGTTACCCGTTTGCGTCCAGAAAAAGGCGGCTAGTCCGGCAGCCCCCAATCCGCAGATCCCAAGCACAATAGGACTTTCGAGTATGAGTTGCATGACGTTAAACCCGTTTTGGTAGAGAGATTGATAAGCGATGGCATCGCCGCCCAAGTTCACTCACTTTAGTGACCTAGCTTATCAACCGATGTGCGTTAGCACCGGTTTTCTCCGCTAAATCGAAGAAGTCGAGTCAAACGCGTTGCGGTGAAAGCTCCACAGTGAGTGACATGGGGCATGGATGCCCGCTGTCCGACATCTACTTGGCAAAGACAAGAACAGTGTTGAAGAGAACCAGTGTGTGGACAAGGATCAGTGCGCGAACAAGAACTCGGGACTAGTCATCAGACTCCATAATACGTCTTCGAAGGACTCTCGGCGAGTTACATTTTCTTTGTCGGCATCAGCGACAAGGGCCAGCATCTTGCTGCGTTCAGCGGCGGATGGCGCGCGGGATAGGGTTGCTAAATAGGCTTGGTCGACCACTTCTTCCAAGGGTAGATTCTCTTTGATCCAACGGCCAACGATGCTCTCAGGTGCACTCAATTTTTCGTTGATGGTGGTTCCGTTGTTTAGGTGCAAGACTTGTATGACAGTTGGTTGATCGCTGCGTTCGCAGTCGCAGGTAATGCGACGTTGATGTCTGCCAAAGGTTTTGAGGAAGTAGTTGGCAACGGCCGAGTCGTGCAATTCAAGCGAGCGCGTGCCTTCGGGGTAGTCCTTCGTTGGCGACTTGTCAGAACCTGGAAATTCAATCTCAGTGAATTTGGTGGGTACGCCCGTAACCGTCACGATGGCGTCGTGCAGGACTTCGGCCATCAGGCGGCGAGGATAGTAGCGGCAATAGAATCGATTGTCATCCGCATTGCCGGGGATGGCTTCGGCCGAACGCTGATACGTTTGTGACTGCAGAATCAATCGCATGACCGCTTTCAGATCGTAGCGATTGTCGGCTGCGAATTTCGCCAACTCGCTGAGTAAGCGTTCGCTGCACGCCGGATTGCTGACGCGCAGATCATCGACCGATTCGACCAGACCAAGTCCCATAAAATTGGCCCAGACACGATTAACGATTGCACGGCTGAAGTATGGATTTTCGGGGCTGGTCAGCCATTCGGCCAGCGCCTCGCGGCGATCGCCAGGGGCGTTGATATCGATCGGTTGTGCATCGAGGGCCGACGGAATTTGCGGCTTGCCGCGCGAGGGTTGAATCAGATCGCCACGATCGAGCACCAGCAGTGTGCGTTGGCCATCGCCACTTCGAGAATCGCCACCCCAGCCTTTGGCGCGGACGCGTGCGTAGAGATTGGCCATGGAATAGTATTGATCGTTGGTCCATTTCTCCAGCGGATGGTTGTGGCACTTCGCACAGCCTATCGATAACCCCATGAAGGCTTGGCAGGTGTTCTCCGTCAAGCTTTCTGGATCTTGATGGATTGCATAGAAATTCGTGGCACCATCGGTCATGCTCTCGCCGCGAGCCAATACGATCTGTTTGCAGAATTCATCCCAAGGGGTGTTCTTTTCGACGTTTTGGCGAATCCATTTGTAAAAGGAGGCAACGGCTTCAGGACGCAGCAAGGTTCCATTGACCAGCAGCAGGTCCGACCATTTATAGGACCAATAATCCACGAACGCGTCGCTGGATAGCAGTTCCTCAATCACACGATCGCGTCGGTCGCTGCGATTGTCGCCGAGAAAGGCTTTGACTTGAGCGACCGTGGGAAGCGTTCCCGTGGTATCCAAATAGGCACGTCGCAAAAATGTAGCATCATCGCACTTGGCCGAAGGTGCCAACCTCAGGGCTTGCCACTCGGCTTGCAAAGCGGTGTCGATCAAGTTGCGAGGCTGAAAATCGACATACGCTGCTGGACTTAAAGTGTTCTCGTACGGAACAACTATAGAAGAGATGGCTACACGACTAGAGAACGACGCCACTACCGCACCTTTGCCGTTACCAACTACCTGAACGCGACCGTTTTCATCGACTCGAACGACCGCTTCGTTGGCTGAGTTGAATTTGGCCCAGTGGGTGACATCGTCAGTTCGGCCATCGCTGTAGGTCGCGCGCACGATCAATTGCTGCGAGTCGTTTTTAGCCAACTCAATTGCGCTAGGCAGCACTTCAACCGATAGCAACTTGGCATCCGTTGCTTGTGGTCCGACCGCGCCGCCCGCAATCCACTCCGCAAGTAAACGATAGTCCGCCGAGCCCTCTTGCAGACGCAAACCGCCTTTGTGCGGGATCAAGGTAGTTGGTTTGGCAAGCAAGAGACTGCGGCCTGGATCAGCCGGTTCAATTCGACGGCCTCGATCTTGGCGCGTAATGGTAAAGTGATCCGTGATACTGTCGTAGGCTCGCAATGAAAGTCGGAAGCCACCTTTGCCTGCCAAGGCGCCATGACAAGCTCCGCTGTTGCAGCCAGCCCGAGTCAAAACGGATTGCACATGAGCATCGAACTGCCACGCTCGCGGTTCGGCTGTACCGCGCACTTCAACCGGTACACGGAGTGGAGTCGTCCCTTCAGCTTGAATCAAAAGCTCCGTTTTGCCATCGGCCACCGAGTGAACTCGACCATCCTTCCAAACGGCAATAGCCGGGTCAGTCGACTCGATCCGCACGCCCTCGGTCAGTTGCTTTCCGGTCGATTCGCCACCGACCGTGCTCAGCGATTTTTGAATGACGACCAAGCCGCTCGAATCCTTGCCAGTGAGTATAATCGCAGCCGGGTAAGCCTGTAGATTCGCCGGGGTTGTTGAGGAGACTGGTTCTTGGGCTGTCGCGAACTGAGAACCCAGCCAGGTTAGGCCGACAAGAGCCAGGAAAAATGGAGTTCGGTACATGAGCGATTGCTTTTGGGGAGGATAGTTTCGGGTCCTCTTATCATACACAAAAATATGCCAAGTTTTGAGCAATCGTTCATCGCCAATAGTAGCCACCGTCGCCAGACGGTGGACACGATGCGGGGTGACTAACCACCGCTTGGCAGCGGCGGCTACCAGCTAACATTCGATATTTTCGGTAGTGAGCCCCTAGCGGCTATCATAGGGGCAACTTACCTTGAAACTTCTTTTTGGATGGGCCGACCGAACCAAGTTATGAACCGATTCAGCGCGAGAACTTGGTTCCTCATGGCGTTGGCTGTCCTGGGGGCGGTGTGCGTTGCCAACGTTGTGCTTGACGCCAGATTCAAGCTGCTGCCGAAGCCGACCAGCGACGGGCCGGTGTACGAAAACATGGCGTACCATCTTTCCGAGGGACGCGGTTTTTGGATCGATTGGCACGCCCCGAAGTGGCGGGAGCCCTATGAGCAATCGATGGAGCGGGATGACTTTCAGGTTTACCTCGATGCCCCGTCGCAAGCGATGCCGATGACAGGCCGGCCGCCTCTGTTTCCCGCCGTGGTGGCAGTTGTCTACGGCCTGATCGAACGCGGGCCTGTGGCCTTTGCGATCGTCAGATTGATTTCGGCAGTGTGTCTGGCCCTGGCCTGCGCAGTGGCAGTGGCGAACGCGGCCACCATCTTAGCCAAGTTGGAGCTATCTAATCGTAAGCTCTCTAGTTGGTCGATGCGTTGCGGATGCGCGTCCGCAGTTCTGTTGGCGGCCAGCAATCGCACGCTGTTGAGTTATGCCAGCGACTTTTTGACAGAGCCGTTGGCGCTTTTGCTGACACAGTTGTTCGTTGCGGGTTTACTGGCCATGACACCATCGCGAGCCTCTATGTCTCAACCGCTGTCATGGCGGTTCGTTCTGGCCATGGGGGGCTTGCTAGCGAGCATGATCTTGGTTCGATCGCTATTCGTGCTGTGGTTGCCGGGGTTATGGGTATTGATCATGGTCATTCGCAACCGCTCTCGATTACGCGACGCTTCGCTGGTCATCATGGTAGCCATTGTCTGTTTGTCCCCGTGGTGGATTAGGAACTGCCTCGTGCTGGAACGCTTCATGCCTTTGGGAACACAGGGACCGATTACGTTGCTGGGTGGCTATTGCGACGAAGCGCTGGCAGGTGGAGGCGATTGGCAGCATGCACCGGAGCAACGCCTAAGGGAGTCGCTGAGCAACGATAGCGATTTCAACGCGCTGCCCAACGATGTGGCTCGCGAGTTAAAGGTTGCTGACGAAGCCAAGGTACTAGTTCGCAAGTGGATTGCGAACCACGTGCAGGAATTGCCGCGTCTATTCGTGGCCAGAGTTGTCACTCACTGGAACCCTTACACGGGGAAGAGCCTCGTGTGGCGGTTACTGATTTTAGCGGGTGCAGTTTACTTAGTTGCCAACCGTCGCCCAGAAGCTTGGGTGCTGGTTGGTCTGCCGCTGATGAATACGATCTTGGTGGCAGCGCTGTACACTACGGGCGGTCGATTTTTGGTTCCGCTGTATGGCATACTCTTCACACTGTCGGCTATCGGCGTCGCAGTTTTGGTGGAGCTGGTAAGGGTTCGTTTGGTTAAGCTTAGCGCTGGTACTTCAGAGGTTGGAGATGCACAGGTTAGAGATGCAAAGCCCCTCTGAATACGCATTTTGGGGTGTCAAAAACAATGATTCCGAAAAGTCAAATGAAAATGGTCGCATTCATTCCAAATCTTTAGAGTTCGTTGGGTTATTGCTGCCCACAGGCAGCTTTCGATGGTCCCAATCGTAGCTGCATCAATTGAGACAATTGTGCGACACTCAATAGGCTGCGAACATTTGGGGCTTATCGTTTGTCTCTATCGGATCTTACTTGTATTGAACACTTCGTTTCATTAGCGAACACATCATGAACGCACGTCAGTTGGAAAAATTAGGTGTACCTGCGTATTGCGCGGGAGAGGCGATTGCTGCTATTCAGCGTGTGGTCAGCGAAGATAATGTCCGCAACAAGAACATCAAAGAGACGGTCAAGTCGATAGTGGCCGCACCGCAGGATTACTTGCAGGATGAACACTGGGGTAAGCTGGCTCGCAGCTTGTCAGAAATGAGTCGAGAACCGGAGACACGCGAACCGATCGCTTATCCAACTTGGGGAAAGGAAATCGATCCCGCTGCGCATGCTCAGATGCGATTGGCTTGTGAATTGCCAATGGCGGTGGGGGCTGCATTGATGCCCGATGCGCACGTGGGTTATGGATTGCCAATCGGCGGTGTGTTGGCAACAGAAGGCGCTGTGATACCGTATGCCGTTGGTGTCGATATTGCTTGCCGAATGAAATTATCCATTCTAGATATTGAATCAAATCAACTCCACAAGAATCCATCTCGTTTCGAAGATGTGCTGAATCGAGGTACGCGATTTGGCATTGGTTCCGAACATGAAAAGCCGCAAGATCATCCGGTGATGGATCAGGACTGGAGCGTTTGTCGCGCGACGCGTGAGAAGAAGGATACCGCTCGTCGACAGCTTGGGACCAGCGGTTCAGGAAATCACTTTGTCGAATTCGGGACGTTGACCTTAGATGAGCACGATAGTCAATTGGGATTAAAGGCGGGAACTTACACCGCTCTGCTTAGCCACAGTGGAAGTCGTGGCACGGGTGCGAGTGTTTGTTCAACCTATAGCGCCATTGCGCGTTCGCGCTTGCCGCGTCAATTCGATACCAAGTTTGGCTACTTGGCTTGGCTGGAAATGGATAGCGAAGCAGGGCAAGAGTACTGGGCAGCGATGAATTTGATGGGCGACTACGCAGCTGCGAACCACGATGTGATTCATCGATTGGTCAGCAAGTTGCTGGGCGCGCGGATCATCAATGGCGTTGAAAACCATCATAACTTTGCCTGGAAAGAGCAACATCATGGTCGTGAATTGATCGTCCATCGTAAAGGGGCAACTCCAGCCGCAGCCGGTGAACTGGGCGTGATTCCTGGTTCTATGGCGACGCCGGGCTTTGTGGTTCGGGGTCGCGGAAATGTCGAGAGCCTTAAGTCAGCCTCGCACGGCGCGGGGCGTTGCATGAGCCGCACCGTGGCTCGCAATACTTTCAAATGGAAAGCTGTTCGCAATGACTTGGTTGAAAAAGGCATTCGAGTCGTTTCGGCGGGCGCGGACGAAGCTCCCGGCGTTTACAAGGACATCCATGAAGTCATGGCGGCGCAAGCGGATCTGGTCCAAGTCATCGCCCGCTTTGATCCAAAGATTGTAAAGATGTGCGACGACGACAGCCGAGCCGAGGATTGAGTGGGCGGCTGAAAGAGTAACCCGACGCGTCAGCGAGGGACCTTTCTGCATCTTCAAGTCGACGCCGTAACTCGGTCCCTCGATAACGCTTCGGGTTGCGAAAGCCCGAAATTCGCAACACCAAAACCGACGCATCGGGTTACTGCGAATAAATTTAGGTTCCTGCGATACCTTCAGGATCGATGCGGCATCGATCCCCGCGTCCGGTGGTGGTCGTCGCGTGAGTGTCGATCCTGACGGGATCGCAGAGTTGACTTGCAAACCAAGCTCATCCCCGATTCTGTGATCCCTTCAGGATCAAACACCTCCTCCACGAACATTCCGGTGGTGGCGCTCCGCTTACCACCGGCTATTGGCTCAAGACCGCTCCGCGGTGACCCGCCTCCCGAGACCTCACGAGGCACGCCCACCTACTTACTCGTGTCGCGCAAGGTGCCGCTTACCGCCGGCTATTGGCTCAAGACCACTCCGCGGTGACTCGCCTCCCGAGACCTCACCAGGCATGCCGCACCTACTTACTCACTCACTCGTGTCGCGCAAGGTGCCAGCCACCTTGCGTCGGCTGGGTTGCCCTCGTCGCCAATCCTCACCGCCTCTCAACTTAGTGAGAAGCCGAACGATCCGCAGCAAATCAACCTTGGATCGAATCCAAGAACTCATTGATCCGTTTTTCACTGACGGTTTGTTTGGTACCAAGGGATTGGGCAAAGATGGACACGCGAAACTCTTCAATCAACCACCGGAGTTGATCAAGTTTAGCAATCGTCTCAGGCGAGGTGAGTGCGATGCGAGCCTTGAGCTCGCGATAACGCAAGACCGCTTTGTCGATCGGTGCGCGCAGTTGTTTGTCCTTTGGCAAACCACCGCTCTTGAGCTTATCAAGTCGCAACTCGACGGCTCGCAGATACCTTGGCAATTCTACCAACGCTGACCAGGGCGTGACCTTGAGGAAGTCAGGAGCCAGTAACTCACGCAGTTGTTGACGGATATCGTCCGCAATCTCGCGCCAAGTAGCCGGAAGTGCTTCAACCCGCTTGCGGACCTCATGGGTGACTTCAGCCAATCGCGGCAACCAATTGGCGACGTTCTGTGTCGCGATCGAGATCTGCTCAACCGCTCGCAGATTTCGAACTTCAAAGTCGTCGCGATTCTTTGGCAGGGACTGGTTCTCGATGAACGCAATACGAGCAATCAAGTCTTGAAGTTGGGATCGAAGTTGATCGCTTTTGAGAATATGTCCCAGCAACACGCTGGATTTCTCCAACTGCGGCAAGTGAGCGATTTGACCGCGCAGGTTGCGATGATGCTTGATCGCAAACAAACGCATCCAGCCTTGCACCGCCAACCGCTCAGCCTCGGCAGCGTGATCGACCAAGCGCAGTTCTACCGCTTCACCCACATCCACTAGAGTTGGAAAGGCAGCCACAGTTAGGCCACCGCGACGAATGGCCACTTGCGCTGGCAACGAATCGAAGTCTATCTGAGTGATACGTCGATCTTGCCAATTGCTGTGCTCTTTAGCGACCGTTGTGCCTACAATCGATTCGGGAGGTGCGTGACGTGACTGCAGTTCAGTAACATTGCGTCCTGCTTCGATGACCTTACCCGCGTCATCGACAACTCGCACAAGAAACTGCAAGTGCTCGGGCAACTTGGTCCAGTCAAAGTCGCTGGCACGTACCGGCTCACCAGCATGTGCACTCATCAACTCGCAGAGTACTGTTGTAAAGGGACGTTGGCGATCCGCTTTGGCGAGTTGTTCACTTATCTTGCGAGCAACGTCCGGCGCGGGAACAAAACTGGTTCTCAGATTTTTGGGTAGTGAACGGATCAAATACAAGAGTTTGTCTTCGAGCAATCCTGGCACTAACCATGCTAAAGCCTCGTCGCTGATTTGACGTAGTGCTGCCTGAGGGACGGTAATCGTGACCCCGTCAGTCGCATTACCTGGTTCAAAGCGATAGGCCAGCGGCAACTTGGTCGTACCGACTTGCAGCGCGTTCGGAAACGCTTCCGCAAAATCTTTAGCGACCTTGCGTTCATCTGCGATTAGATCTTCCGGTTTCATCCAGAGAGATTTGACCAGCGGCGAATCGCTGTTCTTGTTGATCCAATTGCGCAAACTAGCAAGGTCAGTGACTTCAGCGGGAATGCGTTGCGCATAGAAGCGTTCAAGCTGATACTTATCGACGATAAACTGACGCTCGCGAGTGCGCTGCGCGAGTTCATGCATGTCGGCAAGAATTTCCTGGTTGTGCGTGTAGAACTTCTCGCGGCAACTCCAGTCGCCACCCACCAATCCGTGCTCGATCAACATCTCACGGGCGGTGGCTGCGTTGATTGGAGCAAGATTGACTCGACGGCCCACAACGATAGGCAAGCCATAAAGTGTGCTGCGTCGGTATACCATCGCTGAACCAGTCTTGCTGCTCCAGTGTGGATCGTAGAAGGAGTGTTTGAGTAAGTCCGTCGCGGCGTGCTCGATCCACTCTACGTCAACTTCGGCGATCGTTCGCGCAAAGCGCTTGGTTGTCTCAACGATCTCGCTGGCCATGATCCATTTAGGTTTGCGCCGAAATAGTCCCGAACCGGGCCACAGGGACAGCGACATTCCTCCTGCTGCCTTGTATTCATGGTTCTCACTCGCGTGGGCGATGCCGCTTAGCAATCCGGTTAGCAGCGACTGATGAATTGCATCGTAGCCTTCGGGACGTTTGATCACTTCGGGTTTAGGAGGTGGCGTCTGCTGGTTGCGGTGCTTGCCTTGCGTGCGAGGATCGGGAAGCGATTCTGAGTGTTTCTTCACATCGATGGCTGGCAAGGTGATTTTTCGCTTGCCGACTTTCATGCCGCAACCATGCAACAGCTCTTTCAGCTGGCGAACGATGTCGGCCCATTCACGAAAGTTGTTGTGCGATAGGAAGCGTTGATGCAGGGCTTTTTGTAGTCGCGAGCGGCCGAGGTCGTTGCCTAGTCGTTCGTAGAAATCCCACAATCGCAAGTAGCTCAAAAAATCGCTGTGCGGATCGAGGAACATCGCATGAGCTTCATCCGCTTGTGGTGCTTGGCCGGCGGGACGCTGACGAGGATCTTGCGATTCCAGCGCTGCAGCGATGATCAGCACTTCAGGTAAGCAGTTGCGTTCGTTGGCTTCGATCAACATTCGACCGACTCGTGGATCGCAGGGCAGAGCACCAAGTTGACGACCGACCTGCGTTAACTGGCCACGAGCATCGATGGCATCAAGTTCACGGAGTGTCTTTTCCGCGTCCCGAATGGCTTCAGGAGCAGGCGGATCGAGCAACGGGAATTCGTCGAGCGGACCGAGCTTAAGCACCAAACTCTGCAACAGCACTGCCGCCAGATCGCTGCGACGAATCTCAGGCGTCGTGAACTGACTGCGTGATTCGTAATCCGTTTGACTAAACAGACGGATGCAAACGCCGGGGCCTAGACGCCCACAACGACCGCTGCGTTGATTGGCAGAGGCCTGCGAGACCGCTTCGATGGGCAAGCGTTGCACTTTGCTGCGTGGTGCGTAGCGACTGAT
This sequence comes from Pirellulaceae bacterium, assembly GCA_033761895.1. Taxonomy (GTDB): domain Bacteria; phylum Planctomycetota; class Planctomycetia; order Pirellulales; family Pirellulaceae; genus Aureliella. Next base: position 22,154 of record JANRMD010000156.1, read on the forward strand.
GCGCGCTAATCCCGTATCAACTACATAGTGAATGCCTGGCACGGTGAGGGAGGACTCAGCCACGTTGGTTGCCAGAATGATGCGACGCTGATTGTGAGGCTGGAAGATCTTGTTTTGATCGGCTTGACTCAGTCGCGCGTACAGCGGCAATGTCTCTACGCCGCGTTCATTTCCGTAACGTTTGTGATGACCACCAAGATGCTTGGCAACGATGCGAATATCGCGCTCTGTCGGCAAGAAGACCAACACATCCCCCGCCCCTTCGAGCAGCAATTCATCGCAAGCGCCCGCAATCGCAGCCAATTGCGTTTGTTCATCTGGTTCCTCGTCAATCGCATCTGCGACGATGGGACGATACCGCATCTCGACCGGATAGGTCCTGCCGGAAACTTCAACAATGGGTGCGGGTCCCTGTTCGTCCGCGAAGTGCTCCGCGAAACGTTGTGGATCGATTGTGGCCGAAGTGATGATCAGTTTCAGATCAGGACGTTTGCCTGAAAGTTGACGTAGGTAGCCAAGCAGGAAGTCAATATTCAGCGAACGTTCGTGAGCTTCATCGATGATGATTGCGTCGTATTGATCGAGAAAGCGATCTCTTTGGGTCTCCGCCAACAGTACTCCGTCGGTCATGACCTTGATGAGCGTTTGGGGCTGCGTGGCGTCGGTGAAGCGAATCTTGAAGCCGACCAACTCACCGATTTTCGAACCGAGTTCATCGGCGAGGCGGCTTGAAACCGCACGAGCCGCTAAACGCCTGGGCTGTGTGTGACCAATCATCGCTCGCCGACCAAGGCCAGCTTCGAGGCACAGCTTTGGCAACTGCGTACTTTTGCCGGATCCAGTTTCACCGCAGACAACGATCACTTGGCGAGAGCGGATGAGATCGATGATCTGTTCGCGGTGCGCGGTAATCGGCAACTCGGGATCGTAGGCCAGTTGCGGGATACTCGCCGCCCGCTGTTCGCAAAGCGCCGCTGATCTTGCCGCTGCTTCCTCCCAAACTGCCACACGCTCACGGTTAGCGTTCTGCTGTGCAAGCTGTTGCCACTGTCGTAGAAGACGATGCCGGTCCGCTTGCATCACTAGGTCGATGACTGCGGGAGTTTCGATGCGTGATTTGACGTTCATTGCGGAAACAACGAGCTGACGTCGACGAGCGTTTCGTATTGCTTTACGGTTAGTGGAATTGTAGTTGGCCAGTTCATCAAGGCTCGTTCTAGTTCGCAAGAGGTTTGCAAGGGTTATGGAGTTCAAGCGGGCTGCTTGACCACCGGCAACTCAATCTTCGGCTTGGGTGGTTCGCTCGTTTGTGGATCGATCCAATTGCTGGCTTCGAAGTGTTTTCCGTAGGCGCCGAAATCGTTGAATGCAATCCATTTGGCAAAGCGAACTGCCCAGCTGCGTTCCGGAATTTCGGCTCCGGGTACGTACTGAGAACGACGCGGAATGACCGCTTGAAGTTCGGCGATCGATGTTTTTCTTTGAGTCGTATCGCGAGCCCCGTGTTTCTCGGCTAACTGAATAAGTAGATCAGGCCGTTCCAGCACCACGCAGCCGCGAGTGTTTTGGGCAACGATGGTACGGAAGTCGCGGAGGAATTCGCTGTTATTAAATGTGTCCTTCAGCGGACGATCGTCGTAGATGCTTTCCTTAGCCAGTTGAATGATTGGGCAAGGTTCAATGTCACCGGCTGGACCGATGTGATGGGTGAACCCGGTCACAGCTGGGCAGAGAGCTCGGCCTTCACCGTCATGATAGGCATCGATGACGATAATCGGTTTGGTGGCCCGCGTGTCGACCACAAACTGTCGCACTTTGCGAAGCTGCTCCGTATCGAGCGAAAGTTCAGGCATAGCTTCCGGGCCCATGGGGCGATAGACATGGAACCACGTGTACATTACACCCATTTCAATCAGTCGATCGACCCACTTATCGGTGACCAATTCATCGATATTGGTCTTGCAAACGCTGGTACAGACTCCGGTGAGGACTTTGTTGTTAAGACAGTTGTGAATGCCTTGCATGGTTTGGCTAAGCACATCGGTGCGGCCGCGGCGCTGATCGCTGACGATCTCGGTCCCTTCGACGCTGATCAACGGGGTAACGTTGCCCATTTTGCGTAGTCGTTTGGCAACTTCGTCGGTAATAAAGTGTCCATTGGTAAACACTTGGAAGTAAACGTCGGGTTGGCCTTCAAGAAAATCGAGCAGCTCTTTGTGCATGAAGGGCTCGCCGCCGAGGATTCCGAAGAACGAGTTGCCCATCGCTTTGGCTTGGTTGACGGTGCGATTGAGCGATTCAATATCGATCTTGGTTTGTTTGGCGGCAACGTCGACCCAGCAACCTTGGCACCGGAGGTTGCAACTGTTGATGATCGATATGTAGAGAAACGGTGGGAAAAACTCCCCCTTTTTTAGCCTGGAGCGATGCTTCTGGACGCTGCGAAAACCCTTCCAGCCCGCCAAATAGGCCAGTTTCCACAGCAGGCGTTTATCGGTTTCGCGAATCAATCGACTCGCCATTCGCAGATACATGGTTGGACCCTTGGTTTCAGAGCTGGCACGTTCACTCGGTCATTATAGCCGCAACGGCGACTATTGGCGAAAGGGGAAGGGTACCGGAAGGTGTCAAAGCATTTCGGGTAAATTCGTAGGGGAATGCGTCGAGCATTTCGGATTCCAGGTAGCGGAATGCGTCAAGCATTTCGAGTAGCCACCGTCGCCAGACGGTGGACACGATGCGGGGTGACTAACCACCGCTTGGCAGCGGCGGCTACAGCGGACCTCGAAAGCCTTGACGGCTTCCGCTACCCAATAATCAAGCACTAACCAAAACTGAGTACTTGGGTAAAAGTTCCGGATTCTAACGAATCCAGCTACATAAAAATCGCCGCACGGAACATCTTTGCTGTTAAGGAAAATAGACGACTTGTCACAACAATAGAGCTGGCGCGATTGATTTTCGGCGCGAGAAAGGTCACCATTACTATGGGCGAGTCCGCACAAATCCGACCTCGCCAAAATAAGATCACTTGAATGGTGAAAACATGGGCAATATTCGTTTTTCCTTTGAATACCCGTGGCTGCTTCTGCTGCTGGGGATTCTGCCATTGATTTGGGCGAGCAGTTTTCAGTCGATGGCTGGTTTAGGGCCAGGCCGACGGCTTGCCGCCTTGCTGTTTCGCTCGGTGGTGATGTTAGTCATCATTTTCGCGTTGGCGGGAATTCAGTGGGTTTGGATCAGCGATAAACTTACGGTTATCTATTTGCTTGACCAAAGCGACAGTATCGCCCGCGCCAAACGCGACGTGATGCTTGAGTACGCGATCAAGTCGGTTAGAACACACCGCCAAGCAGACCGTAGCGATCGCTCGGGTCTAATTGTGTTTGGGCGCGAGGCGGCGATCGAGTTTCCACCCTATGACGACAATTTGCCCGATGTGAAGGGCGTTGAAAGCTACTTGGGACGAACGGATGCAACCAATTTGGAGTCCGCTCTTAAATTGGCGCAAGCCTCCTTTCCGGAAGACTCGGCTAAACGGATTGTGATCATTACTGACGGGATCGAAACCGTCGGCTCTGCGACGGCGGTCGCCAAGTCGATGTCGGAGGCGGGTATTGGGATCGACGTCGTACCGATCAGTTTGGCCGCGAAGAGCGAAATTCTGGTCGAGAAAGTGGACTTGCCAACCAACATCCGGCAAGGTCAACCGTTCGAGTCGCGAATTGTCGTCAACAAGTATCAAGAGGAAGGCACAGATGCACCTGTGCCAGGCCGCTTGCGATTGCTGAGGAGTTCCGGTCCGCGCGAACAAGTCTTGCTGGACGAATCAATATCACTGGACAAAGATGTCAACGTATTTCCCATTCGAGACACGATTGAATTGCCCGCTGGCTATACCTATCGCGCCGAGTTTGTGCCTGACAATCCAACGGACGATGCGCTGCAGCAGAACAATCGCGCCGACGCATTCACTTATGTGCGCGGCAAAGGTCGTATTCTGCTGATCGAAGACTGGAGCGCAGTCGGAGAGTACGGAACGTTGGTCGAAGCTTTACGGCGCAGTGAAATCGAAGTCGATGTACAAACTAGCGACCAACTATTCACGTCCTTGGCGGAGTTGCAGGCCTATGATTGCGTGGTTTTAGCCGGAGTACCGCGGAGCAGCGGAGATTCAGCGGAAGCAATCGCAAACTTCACCGACGAGCAACTCGATATTCTGGTTAGCAACACCGAGCAATTCGGAAGCGGTCTGATCATGCTCGGTGGTCCAAACTCCTTTGGTGCCGGTGGTTGGTCGAACACGGTGATCGAAAAGGCGATGCCGGTCGATTTCCAAATCAAGAACAAGAAGATCGAAGCGGTCGGTGCGTTGGCGATGATCATGCACGCCTCCGAAATCGGTCAAGGAAACTACTGGCAGAAACGGATTGCTCGTTCAGCCATGGAAGTCCTTGGGCCGATGGATTACTGCGGCGTTTTGCAGTTCACGACGCTTGGGGATTCATGGTTGTGGGGCGGACAAGTCGGGATGCTGCGAGTCGGTGAGAACCGCGCGGCGATGATTAACCGCTTGAGCACATTGACTCCGCAAGACATGCCCGACTTCGAGCCCTCGATGCGTTTGGCCTTGAATTCGTTAATCAAAACGCCAGCTTCGGTGAAGCACATGATCGTCATCAGCGATGGTGACCCAACCCCACCAAGTACCGGTATCGTCGCACAATTTGCGAAAGCTGGGATCAAGATCTCGACGGTTGCGGTCGGTGCGCACGGACCAGCTGGCCACCAAACATTGCAAAATATCGCGACCAAAACTGGCGGCAACTACTATGTCGCTTCGAACCCCTCTGCGTTGCCCAAAATTTTCGTTCGAGAAGCGATGCGAGTTTCACGACCTTTGGTTTACGAACCTGACGGAGGTTTGCGACCTGTGATTGCCAATTCGCATGAAATCGTCCAGGGTTTATCACGCGACTTGCCGAATCTCAAGGGCTTTGTGCTAACCACGATCAAGGACAGTCCACTGGTCGAAGTTCCCATTCGTGCGAGCACGCCGAGCGAACCGGAGAATCAAGCGGTGCTGGCCACTTGGACTTATGGTCTAGGCCGGACAGCAGTTTTCACCAGCGATACTGGCAAACGTTGGGCGGGAGAGTGGGCGGCTTGGCCAGGTTACGATCAGTTCTTCACACAAGTCGTTCGCTGGGCCATGCGTCCCTCAAAGAGTGATGCCAAGTTCACCGTGGCCACCAAAGTCGGAGAAGGTAAAGTCGAAGTGGTGGTCAATGCTCTCGATCAACAGGATGAATTCTTAAACTTCTTGGACATGCAAGCTGTGGCGGTTGGTCCCGATTTGAAAGTGATGCCCGTGATCATGCGGCAAGCAGCCCCCGGACGCTACGTTGGTTCGTTCGATGCGGATAGCGCGGGTAGTTACTTGGTGAATGTTATACCCGGACCAGCCATGGCACCGCTGACCACGGGTGCCAGCGTGCCGTTTTCGGATGAGTATCGCGTGCGTCAAACGAACATGAGTATGCTGTCGCAGTTGGCCAAGCTTGAGCCAAGTGGTGGCAGTTCGGGAGGTTTAATTACCGAGCCACTGGATCAGCAGACGTTTGAAGATCTCGTCAAGAACACCAACACATTCCGTGGTGGGTTGCCAAGGGCTCGCAGTATGCAAGACATTTGGCCATGGTGTTTGCTGCTCGCGTCCGTTTGTTTGTTTGCGGATATTTTTGTGCGTCGTGTTTCACTGGATTACGCCTATCCAATGAAATGGGTCTTAAAGAAACTACGCCCAGGTGCAACGCAGCAAGACGCAGCTCGGCAGCAAAGCCTAAACCAACTGCGCAGCAAAAAATCGCAGGTCTCGGAAGCGATGGAGCAGCAGCGAGCTACGACACGCTTCGAAGCTACTGGGCCAACGGAAACGGCAACTCTTGAGGAAGCTGCATCGGGCAAGTCAACATTGTCTTCCGAAGCTCCACGGACAGCCGCCTCGAATATGGCCTCCAAGGACGAAGATGGCGGTTATACTTCACGCTTGCTGGCCGCGAAAAAGGCGGCTCAAAAGAAGAGTGGCAACAACGAATAGCATCGGTGATAAGCGATCATTGATGCGTGACAGTCCCCAAACCTTTTCAAACTTAGTCTTCAAATACAGAGTCATCCATGAGTAATGTCGCCGAGCAGATGCAGCAGCAGACCGATGAATTTCGCGAACGATATAAGAAAGTTAAAGACGAAATAGGCAAGACAATCGTTGGGCATGAAGAAATTGTGCACGGTGTGCTGACCAGCATGTTTGTCGGCGGCCACTGCTTGCTCGAAGGTGTTCCAGGTCTGGGAAAGACGATGCTCGTCCGAACGCTCGCTGAAGCGCTGAGTTTGAACTTCAACCGAATTCAGTTCACCCCGGACCTCATGCCTGCGGATATCTTGGGTACCAACATGGTGGTTGAGGATGACCAAGGTCGACGCTCATTCCAGTTTCAGAAAGGCCCGATTTTCACGCAGATCTGCTTGGCTGACGAAATCAACCGAGCAACACCGAAGACTCAGTCTGCGATGCTTGAGACGATGCAAGAAGGTACCGTTACCGTTGCTGGAAATCGTTATGAACTCGACAAGCCCTTCTTTGTGCTGGCGACTCAAAACCCGATTGAGCAGGAAGGCACCTATCCGTTGCCCGAAGCTCAGCTCGACCGTTTTCTCTTCAAACTGGTCGTTGGTTACAGTTCGCGCGAAGAACTCAACGTGATCGTTGACCGCACGACACGCGGCACGAAGATTATCACTGACAAGATCATGGACGGCGAAGAGATCAAGCGTGGACAGGCTCTGGTACGCAATGTGATCCTTGCAAAACATGTGCAGGACTACATCGTGCGATTGGTATTGGCTACGCATCCGAACGGCCCGCTGGCGCAGAAGGTTACCAATGACTATGTTCGTTGGGGAAGCAGTCCGCGTGGAGCCCAAACGTTGGCGCTGGCGGCTAAGGTTCGCGCGTTGCTTGACGGCCGCTTCAATGTCAGCTTCGAGGACATTCGTCGCGTGTTCTTGCCAAGTATGCGGCACCGCGTGCTACTGAACTTCGAAGCTCAAGCCGAGAACATCGAAGTCGATCAAATTCTGCTAGAGATTCTTGAAAAGGTCCCAGAGAAATCCGACGTTTCGCTGGCGACGGTAGGTTAGTATCATTGCATTGTAGTATTCGAATCGGATGTGCTATGCCCAAAACAGTTCATGCAATTTATGAGAACGGCGTATTCAAGCCAACCGAGGCATTGGACCTACCGGATCAATGTCAGGTGGAGTTTGAAATCCGAATTGTTGCCGAAAACACGGATACAAATCAAGCATTGAATGAAGTGTATGCCGTGCTCTCGGAGAGCTTTGATGGTGGGCAGTTCGATGATGCAGCTAGGCACAACGAGCATCAGCCGTGAGCCAAGTATTTCTTGACACCGTTGGCTTACTGGCAATATGGAATCGAGCTGACCAGTGGCATTCGATCGCGACAACTGTATTTGGCCAAATAATGGTAGAGCGTCGCGAGGTATCGGCAACCACTTTTGTGCTCCTAGAATGCGGCAACACCGCTGCCCGACGAAGCTACCGACTTCAACCAAGCAAACTTCGCAGTACACTCGCGAGATCAGGCGGCCTCATTTTTCCAACTGATGAAGATTGGGAAAACGCTTGGTCGGCCTATGATGTGGGATTTGCAGGCCAAGCTGGTATCGTCGACCAAGTTTCTTTCCAAGTGATGAATCGGCTTGGAATCAAAGAAGCGTTTACCAACGACAAACACTTCGAAGCGGCTGGCTTCAAAGTACTGTTTTAATATGCTGTTCTTGGTGAGGGGATCGGATTGCAAATTTCATATCTGACCGCTGGAGCTGCAGGCATGTTCTGCGGTAGTTGTTTGCACGACAACGCACTAGCCAAGTCATTGATGCGACTTGGACATGATGTCATTTTGCTTCCGACCTACACGCCCATTTTAACGGATGAAACCAGCGTCAGTAGCGATCGCTTGTTCTTCGGTGGCCTGAATGTCTATTTGCAGCAGGTGTCACCCATTTTTCGCTGGATCCCGAAATGGATGGATCAATTCCTAAGTTCGCCGCGACTGGTAAACTGGATCGCATCTCGAGCGATGGGGACATCTGCCAAGCAACTCGGCGCGCTCACCGTTTCTATGCTGCAAGGCAGTGACGGTCGCCAACGGAAAGAGGTCAGTCGCTTGTGCGATTGGCTAGTGACTCAGAAGCCTGATGTCGCGATCTTTTCGAACCTATTGATCGCGGGTTGCATTCGCGAAGTCAAGTCGCGGATCGGTTGCCCCGTAGTCGTTATGCTTCAAGGCGATGACATTTTTTACGAGGGACTCATCGAGCCCTATCGCAGTGAAGCGCTAAAGTTGCTCAAGCGATTGGCGCAAGACGTGGATTTGTTCATTGTCCACTCAGATTTTTACGGCCAGCGCATGCAGCAATTGCTTGAGTTCCCGCGCGAACGCTGGCAAGTGAATACACTGGCGATTGAGCCGAGCGATTTTCTAAATCACCAACCGGTTGCGCACCCTGATGCGCGTACCATGTCACCAACCGTGGGCTACTTGGCTAGGCTGGCACCAGAAAAGGGCTTGCATCAGCTAGTCGATGCGTTCATCGAGTTGCGAAAGCGACTGCCGAAGGCTCAACTGGCGATCGCTGGTTGGTTGGGAAAACAGCATGAGAGTTACTGGCAAGAGCAGCAAGACAAACTCGCCTCAGCGGGCTTGGCTGACGCCTATACCTATCACGGTTCCGTCGACCGTGCAGGCAAGCTCAAGTTCCTTGAAGCCATCGATGTGTTGTGTGTTCCGACTACGTATCAAGAGCCCAAAGGTTTGTTTGTACTCGAAGCGCTGGCCGCGGGTGTGCCAGTAGTGCAGCCTGCTCATGGGGCCTTTCCTGAGTTGATCGATCGATTAGGTGGTGGGCACCTCTTTGTCGCCGGTGATCGCGCTGCCCTGGTCGATCGACTGGAGATGGTGCTCAGTGATCTGCCAGCGGCCCAAGAGCTTGGTCAAGCTGGTCGGGCGGCTGTATTGAAACTCGCTACCACGGATCAAGCGGCCGCACGTCTGGTCGACATGCTCAATCCACTTGTTGCAAAAAAGTAAGTTCGCCCATAGAAAATTCGCTGATGGAAAATTTGCTTGATGGAAAGTCGTTGGTATGGGTTAGTCTGGACGACGTTGGTGTCTTCACGGCAGCGACTCGTAAGATGTTGGTAGATCACTTTGCCAATCAAGCGATCCGCGTCCAGCTTTTACAGGCAGACAACGCTGAAGATTTATCGCAGATAATTCAACGGCAAGTAACAGGCTTGGTCACGCTGGTTCTGCCGCAAGCCAGCGAAGTACCTGCTGCTTGCAAGTCGCTTTGGCGGATTCGTGGACGACTCGAGCAACCTATATGTGTCTGTCTCATTGCTCCAGAGATGATCGAGCATGTGGCTTTATTGCTCGAATCGGGTGCGCAGATTGTTATCAGTCAACTAGACGTCTGGCAGCGTGCCCTGCCACGTGTTCTCAGTCGCGTGCAACTTTCCAATCAAGGCTTTCAACCCATCACCGCCGGCTTAGTCGATCGCTTACCTTGGGCTACGCAAGAGTAATCGCTGCGTTGAAACAGAAGAGAGGCCAGGCCTCTTTTTGCAGCTGGGTAGCATAGGGGGGCGTTTGAATACTAGGAACACACACATTTCCCGGGTGGGTAGTTGATTGCCTGGACGGGTAGGTGTACGTCTTTCGACTGAGTCGAATTGGCAATACAGTTTGGAGGGCTCGGCGATGGCTAGAGTTGCTCGGGTGGAGGCGTTCGCGCCGGATGAAATTACTGTCATTCACGTTATGAATCGGGGCGTTCGTCGGCGTTGCTTTTGCTCGCTAACGGGTACATCAGCTTTAGGTATGATCCGGTAAGGGTGCATAAAGTATGGTCACCCCTTCGCCCCTGTACTCGGGGGAGAAGGGGACGGGGGTTGAGGGGCGTTTTGCAGTTCGCATGAGCTAGAGTCTTTGTTCCAGCCGCCTTGTGTGAATCCAATGGATGGCATCGCTTGCTGCAGAAG
>JANRMD010000157.1:0-26322 GCA_033761895.1 Pirellulaceae bacterium
GATCCGACATACTTGGCGGTGTTCGCTACCAATCCATCTGGGCCGACAACGACGACTGCGCAACAATTTAGAAAATCAAAGTTCGGCAGGTACTCGCGGGGAATCATGGCGATTGGAAAACCGATATCGACTTCATGCCGAATCTCTTGCAGGGCGTTCTGGTAGGAAGTGTCTTCCTGTTCGTATTCATCGAAATCGCCAAGTTGATCCTCTTCGCTGACCTCCATACTAGTGCCTGCGTTTGCAAACCGCTGAATCGCTTGGGCTTGTTTCAAGCGGAATTTAGCGGATGAGCGTGTGCCCCACCGCGCAAGCAGACCTTTAAGTCGCGTTTGGGTAGATACGATTGCAATGGAAGGTTGAAAGCCCATGACTTACTCGTTCGTGTCGCGTTCGGTGAGGGTTCTCAGCAAGTCGGGTGTAATTTCCAGTCGCCCGATTTTCTCCGCGTTTTCGGCCAACTGTTGGAAGGCCATAGCAATCGTCGAACGCGCGTCGGAGTTTCCAATTGCGGTTGACAATACTCGCCAATCGATACCTCGCATCGCATCCAGTGTGGCTTGTAGAGCGGCGGTGCGCGCTTCAGCAAGCTTGGTTTCATTGGCGATTTGGCGATCGACCAGGTCTGCGCGCTGTTCTTCGATGGCGATGCTGGCTGCCATCTTGGTTTCACTGACTTCGCGGCGTTTTTCTTCAACGGCTCTTTCCGTTTGCAATTGGTTCTCGGTGATCTCGCGTTCGAGGTCGATGGCCATATTGCGGCGTGCATAAACGGCTTGATCCGCTTTGAGCAATAGTTTTTCACGCGTGTCCGCCTGCATGGCTTTGATCATTTCAGGACTGGCCTTGATTGACAGGACCGAGACGGAGAGGATTTCAACACCCAGCATCTTTGAAGTGGGGCTATCGTGAAGCTTTTGCGTCAGTTCGGTGCCCAATTGATCAGAAGCGGTTAAGACACTCGCCAAATCTTTTGATTGAACAAAAGCGCGGCTGGCGGCTTGGGTAGCTTGAATCAGACGCTCGCTCAGCTTGGTTGGATCATCGGACACATAGCGGCCGCGACGATCGATACTGAAGTCCAGTGCCTTCGCCAATTGCATCGGCTCGACCACGCGATAAGTCAATTGACCTTGCACCGTGACTTCTTGAAAATCAGTCGTAGTCTCTTCAAATACGAATGGTACATCGGCGCTGGAGAGTTCAATTGAAACCAGCGTGCAAGTTGGCGCAAAGTAAAAGAACGAAAGTCCTTCGCCTTGGCGCACCGCTCGGCCATTTTGGAACTTTGCAACAAACGTCGTAGGCTTAGCCTTTAGAAAAGCAAATCCAAGCATGAGGTATCTCGCAGCAAGGCATGGTTAGTAGACTCAGACTCCATTGTAATTGGTTCCAGGATCGAAAAACTACCGCTGCACAGTTGATGCACTTCCTCTAGCAGGCTGCTGAAAAAACGATTTGTAACGAAGTGTGGAAGAGTACGAGCCCGAAGCGTGAGAGCGTCAGCGAGGGCATTTTTGCATCGTCAAGTCGACGTCGTAACTCGGTCCCTCGCTAACGCTTCGGGTTGTGAAAGCCTGCTAGTCAACTAAGGCAGAAGGCGCTCAATCCCGAACTCAAAGTTGGACGATGCTCTAGCTTTTCTTGGCGTGATGTCGCAAAATGCGCGAAATGGCAATTGCTTTCAAAATTCACCACGTAGAAAGGACTCCATGGACTCTCAAGAATCTGCTGACAAGTCTGCACCGGCGCAGCCCAAGCCGCTTAACAAAATACAGCGTCGAATCCTGGGCGTGCTGATCGAAAAAGCTCGCACGACACCCGACGCTTATCCGCTGTCATTGGCAGGCTTGGTTGCGGGGGCGAACCAAAAGAGCAATCGCAGTCCATTGATGAACCTCTCGGCTGAGCAGATCGAAGATGAACTGATTCAAATGCGATCCTTGGGGTTGGCGGCAGAAGTTCAGGGAAGCGGGCGAGTCTCTCGTTATCGCCATTACGGTTACGACTACATGGGAGTCAAAGGCGCGGAGGCTGCGGTCATGACCGAGCTGTTGTTGCGCGGCGAGCAGACGGCGGGAGACCTAAGAGTTCGGGCCAGCCGTTTTGAGCCGATTCCTGACTTGACGGCGCTGAACGAGATCTTGAAATCGCTGATGAGCAAAGGGCTGGTAATCGCTTTGACCCCCTCGGGGCGCGGGCAAGTCTTTAGCCACAACCTTTATCAGCCTGAAGAATTGACGAAGCTTAAGAATAAGTTCGTAGGCGCGACTGGTGACAGCGATGACGACCTCGATCAGAATGATGATAGCTCCGCAGCACCTCGAGCATCGCGAAGTGGCGGAGACGTGGCCGCGCTGCAAGCTGAGGTCGAAGAGTTGCGAGGGTTGTTGGCAGCGCTTGAGGAACGAGTAACGCGTTTGGAGAGTTAAGTGTCTTCTGCGATTTTGCTGACTCGATTGAAAGCCTTAACGTTGCTCTCGGAGTGTACGGGCGACGATATTTGGTCGGTCGAACACTGTCGCTTACGCGGTGTGCCGGAGGCTTGGGTTGAGGAATTGGCGGATTGCTACGAATCAGGTTTTGAACGCTCGAGTCAGACAATTTTTGTTCGTGATGTGGTGGTCAATCAGTACCACGGAATTCGCGATATCGACTTGGCAGTGAAGCTTGGTGAGTTTCTCGGTGTCGATGTTGCTTCGCTGGATGCAAACTCTGCAACTCGAGCCCGCTTGGTGCTGGCGATTCGACAAGCGATTGAAGAGGAGTAGTCTGTAGCTTGGTTTGAATCAAGCGAGTGTTGGAAGCTCAGATGTACGGCACGAGCACGAGCACGAGAAAAGCTCGAAGGCCAGGAAAGGGATTGGACGGGACAAGTGATCCCAATCTACGAAGATGGTTGCCCAGAAAAGACGAGAAGCGGACGAGTCGGAACTCGCCCGCTTTCGAGAGCGGACTGGTAATTGAGTTTTGGGCTCAATCTTTAGTATTCGACGTTCACAACTTCGCCACCGGCTGCTGTGCCGAGTGCATTCCAGCTTAAGTAGTCGATAGTATCTGAGATAAAGGATACGTGACCATCACAGAAGACGGCTTGTACGCCACCGGTGTGCAAGCTGCGAGCGCCCATCATGCGAGGACGAATGGCAGTGGTCGATGTGGTGCACGGCATTCGAGGATTCGCAACCGTCGAAGTGCAGTTTCCGCCGGTGATGACGTCGGGTGAACTGGAGTTAGGCGCCAGGTAGGTTACGATACCAGCCGCGCCGCCCCACCAAGTGAAGCCGCGAAGGTCAGTTCCGCGACCTTGAAGCACTTCGGCCAACATGATGGTTCCGTTGGTACCATCGGTAATAACAGCCAGCGATTGGTGCTTGCCGTAGAAACGTGGAAAGGCTACTGCTTCTGCTGCGTTTACAGGGCCGTCATCCGAAGTTGAACCGGTGTAGCCGCTGAAAGGTGCACCGAGAAAAAGGACTGGTGGTGTGGTTGGGAGTGTGGTTTGGAAGTAGCTAGTGTTGCCATAATTCACCGCGTAATTGTGGCTAGTGATGGCGGGATTCCCAATCGGTGCATTTGGCGTGTCGCTTGGGCAGGTCAACGACGGTATGCGAGTGCTCACTACAGGACGGTTCACCGTTGCACCATAGCGTGGCCCGGTGTGGTCTGCGCCTCCATGGTTCCGGTAGATGTTGTAAAGGTTGGTTTGTTCCATGTAGGGCAGAATCGCGACCTGCCAAGTACCCCAGCAACATCCATATCTCCCAACCCCGCCGGGAAGCTTTTTGTAGGCACTTTCGTAGTTCAAGCACGCGAGGCCCAACTGCTTCAAGTTGTTTGAGCACTGCATCCGCCTGGCGGCTTCGCGAGCGGCTTGGACTGCAGGTAGCAAGAGGCCAACAAGAATACCGATGATGGCAATTACCACCAGCAATTCAACCAATGTAAACGCCTGTTTTCTGGATCGCATCAAAAACTCCTTAGCTCAGACATATGTGGAAACAAAAGAACGAAAGTCGCTATAGTGCAGTTCGATAAAGTTCACTTGATTTCCCAATTGAAGACATTGGGGCCTTTGTCGGTGACTTCTACTTCCTGCGTCGAGGCAGTGTTGTAAGCGGCAGGTATGCGATCCTTGGAGACATAATTGCCTGATGGTCCAGGCATACCTTCAGGATCTTTAGGGTCGATGTTGTCACCAGAACTGATGATCACCTGATACTTTCCAGGAGTGAGTCCTGTTTCGGCCAGGATCTTGTATTCACCGTTAGTGATGTTGGCGCCTTCCTTGGTTGTTGGAACGCCCTCTTTGCCACCGCCAAGCGGATTGAACTCGATGGTTCCATGATCTAGGGGAGCACCTTTGAACGTGATTTTTCCTGAAACTTCGCGACGGGGATTGCCGGGGCCGCAACCGGCAGCAAGTAGAAGCATTGCGCAGATGATTCCAAGATGCTGAGTGCGCAGACTTAATGTCATGTTATCGTCCCAAATGAATTGTTAAGAATCCGGTGTGAAGCCATCAACGTAGCGTCCCCCCGTACCAAATGCAAATATTTCCCAACAGGGCTGGCGATTTGTCGCCAAGCCGCCTGTTTAGGTAGAGAATCCCAGGTGATGATGCTGCATCTGATGTACCGTTAAAGGGGCGGTGGCAGCCTGTTCGTAGCACCAAGATTTCGAAATCGCAAGTAATGGCGTTCCTGCACGCCTTAAGCAGAACGCTCGGTTTGTTGCGTGCCTGTAGGCCGGTGCGCTTTCTTTAGAAGTTTTGCGCACGTGCGCAATCGGTTAGCATAATAAGCTGAGACAATGAGCGACTGCTTGCTTTCCAGGCAAGATTAACTGGATCTTAACGTCGGGTCGCTTGCCTTACTTGTTGGCTGTAAGGGCTTCGGGTTGTGTGAGTACGAGATAATGACCATGATCTGCGGTGACGATGGCCAGCGTATCTTCCCAGCCGCCGTTGTTTTCGATCCACTCGGTCAGTTTTTTGAAGGCGGCATCGCCACTTAGGACCGCGCCAATTGAATTGTCGATGTTGTTTGAGTGGTTAGCCCAATCGACGTCCCCCGCTTCCACCATCAACCACCACTTATCCGAGCGCGATTGTAGAACGCGAACAGCAGCCATTGTCATCTCGCTCAAGTTGACATTCTCGTAGAGATCTTCGGGAGTGTATTTCTCGGCTTTAGCGGTCTCTTCGTTGCCGACGCTTTGCACTGGATCAAAGCGACCGTCGGCGGTTCGATAAGGTAAGTGGCCGCCGGCTACGCCAAAGTATCCAAACAGTCGCTTGTTGTCGGCGATGGCTTTCTTGACGGCTTTATCAAGCACGTTGGTACCGATCTTGCCGGAAGTTCGCTGCGCGATCACGTACTTGCCACCCTGTTCGGCATCGATGGCTGCGAGGTCATCTGCGGGCAGGTAGCGATTGCCTGGAACAAAGTTCTCACCTTGTGGGCCGTCTTTGTCTTTTGTGACGCCATGGCCTCCACCAATTAAAACATCCACACCCGACAGCCCGCCGGGATGAAACACCGATGGTCTGCCGAGCAGGTCACGGGTGAGATCTTGATAGTCGTCGCGATGGATGTTGTTGGCGTATGCACAGGCTGGTGTCGCATGGCTGATGGGGACACTTGTTACGACTCCGATGGCAAAGCCCTGTTCTTGGAGGGTGCGCGCGATGGGCAGGGCTTCGCGGCCTTTATCGTCGACGTTGATGGCATCGTTATAAGTCTTGATGCCGCTGCACATCGAGGTCGCCGATGAAGCGGAGTCCGTGTAGGCATGCTTGAGGGTATCGCTGGTGGCAATGGGGTACTTCGCGTCCGTAATTGGCCCCCATGGTGTAGGCCCACACAAAGCAGAGCTGTAGCCGCCGAGTATTTTTCCGGGGCTGGTGATGATCTGTTTGTCGACGTTGATGTTCGTACCTTCGTTATGGGGGCTGCTGACGAAGTAACCGAAGTCCGTCTCCACGCCGCGATAGTCTTGAAACCACAGTCCTTCGCCGCGGCCAGAATCGTACTTAACAGCTCCCGTTTTGTTGATCGCAGCCGCGCGGGTCGTGTGCCAGTCCATGCCGTCGAAAACAAACAGAATGATTCGCTTTTTGCCTGATTCTACCGCCCATTTTTGCAAGCGACAGATATCGGTCTGGTCAAAGTACTCGGCTTGTGGGTTGACTGTCTCGGTCGGGAGAAAACCGTATAGCTTTTCGATGGCTTCGGCGTTTCTGTAGATACTCTTTTCGCCAGCTACACGACTGAAATCGCCACCAAACAGGTAAGCTGGAATGAGTCGGTTGCTGTGCGATGTCCAGCTCGAGTACTTTTCCGGGTTCGGCCCCCAGTGGCCCCAAGTGCTGGAGTTGGTGGTGACTGCTTGAATCTGCAGTGCAGCGATCGGATCCGGTGTCTGGGAATGCAATGCGGCTCCGCCGAGCAAAAATACCACAAAAGCCGCGATAGACGGGGAGAGCTTATTCATGCTGTATGGGTTCAGGCAGGTACAAAGGTAGTGGTGGGGTGTGGCAGGTCTCGTTGACTAATCGTAAACAGCGTCGGGAGAATTGCTATACCATCGACGAATCTTAACGATTCTGCCCCAACGATTTGACGCCCTGAGTGCTGGCGAGCCGATCTGGACTCAATTCCAAGTTTCGGGGCATTCCTCATTGCCAGTTTCGGGGCAAACGCTTTAGAATTGTGGGCCACTGGATTTGCCAGTCTGCGGTGGGATTTCAGCCGAAGTCACCCCGCTGCCCAAGACGTTTTTTGCCTGCACACTGATCGGTTAATCATGTTCGAATCACTGCAAGAAGGACTCCAATCGGCCTTCAAATCCCTTCGTGGCAAAGGCAAATTGACTGAAGCCAACATGCGCGATGGGCTGCAGTTGGTTGAACAAGCGATGATTGAGGCCGACGTCAGCTACTCGGTCATTCAGGACTTTATGAGCCACGTGACCGAGCGCGCGGTCGGCCAAAAGGTCTTGCTTTCGCTCAAGCCGCAAGAAGAGCTGATCAATATTGTTTACGAACAGTTGGTCAATATCCTCGGGCCGGTCGACATCTCGATTCCGCTGAAGAAGGATGGGGTCACCATTCTGATGATGTGCGGGCTGCAAGGTTCGGGGAAAACGACCACTTGCGGTAAGCTCGCACAATTACTGAAAGAGCAAAACGTCAAAGCCATGTTGGTTGCGGCCGACTTGCAACGCCCCGCTGCGATCGAGCAGCTGCACGTGATTGGCCGCCAGCTGGATGTGCCTGTATACAGCGACTTGGGATCCAAAGATCCCGTCAAAGTCTGTCGCGAAGGGATTGCCAAAGCCGCTGAGTTGGGTGCTTCGCTGGTGATTCTCGATACGGCTGGCCGATTGGCGATCGATGAAGAATTGATGCAGCAGTTGGCTGAAATCGACCGAAAAGTGAACCCTGATCAGGTTTACTTGGTGGTGGACGGTATGACCGGGCAAGACGCGGTGAATTCTGCCTCCGCCTTTAATGAGGCGCTGGACCTCGACGGCGTCATCATGACTAAGTTGGACGGCGACGCCCGTGGCGGTGCGCTGTTAAGCGTCAAACATGTGACCCAAGTGCCCATCAAGTTCATCGGCACGGGTGAACATCTGGATGCTCTCGAGCCGTTCCGACCTGAGGGGATGGCAAGCCGGATTTTGCAGATGGGGGACATTGTCGCCGTCGCTCGAGAAGCGCACCGCATGATCGACGACAAGGAGCGCCAGAAGCTGGAAGAGCGGATGGCGTCCGGCCAGTTTACGCTCGAAGACTTCCGCGGTGTGTTGGAGAAGATCGCCAAGCCCGGCCTCATGCAAAAGATGATGGGCCTTATGCCCGGCATGGGGGACTTCAAGAAAATGATGGATGGAGCGGATACCGATGGCGAAGTTCGCAAAATGTTGGGTATGATCGACTCGATGACCCCGGCGGAACGCCGTAATCCGAAGATCATTGATATGCAGCGTCGCAATCGGATCTCGAAAGGGGCCGGGGTTCAGCCGCAGGCCATTAGTGGGCTGATCAAGCAGTTCTCGATCATGGCACCCATGATGCAAATGGCGGCTGGGACAGGGGTTAAGGATCGGATGCAGTTGATGGAGCAGATGAAGCAGAGCATGATGAATGACCCCTCCATGGGTGGCTTGAAGACCAAAGGCTCAACTGGCAAAAAACTAAGCCCAAAGGAGCGGGAACGCTTGCAAAAAGAGCGAGAAAAGAAGCTGCGTCAGATGAAACGCAAGAAATAGGCCGCTCAAAACCCCGTGTTTTTGGCTGGCGGCTGAGAAAGTTACACAAAATCCAAAATGTCGCCTCCCCATGCAGGCACTTTTGTTATAAAACATGCACTTGGTTCAGATAAAGTTCCGTAGGAGATTGTTGTGGCAGTCCGTATTCGAATGAAAATGATGGGACGTAAAGCACGCCCATTTTTCCGCCTTTGCGTCTGTGATGCTCGCCGTCCTCGTGATGGTAAAGTGATCGAAGAACTGGGCATCTATGACCCTATGGTCCGCGACACCGACGCTCGAGCCATCCTTAAGGGTGAGCGCATCGATTATTGGATGAGTGTAGGTGCTTTGCCGACTGAGAAAGCCGCCATTCTGATCAAGAAGTATGGCACCAACGGCACCCATCTCGAGAAGCAAAAGCAAGCACTCGAAGCAATTAAGGCCAAGCGAGCCGCGCACACTGCCCAAGCTGCTGCCGCCACTGAGTAAGCTTGAGTAAACCGCTCGCTGACAACCCATGAACACATGAATCGCAGGCCAATATGGTCTGCGATTTTTTTATTGAAATTGAAAAGGTGTCAGAATTGAAGAGGCGTCAGGTACATTCGCCACGCCCTTCGCAGAGCCTCAGGGGCGTGCCTTTGGGGTTAGGCACATTAACCGATGTGCGTTAGCACCGGTTTCCGCAATGTGAAAACCGCGGCTAACGCCGTGCGGTTAATAGCACTCGAGTGCGATCAACCCAAAAATCTAATCTGGACAGAGCGCTAGTGGATTGTCACAGCTTAATATTAGGGTTTGGAACATCAGCCGGAACGCGCTAGCGTCCGGTTTTCGCCGCGGCAACCGGTGCTAGCGCACTGCGGCTAATCCTAATATTTAAGTTTGACGCTCCAATAGTGCTTCGTCACAATTTGATTTTGGGGTGACTGCTTTACTGTCGCACGATTGTCCCAATCGTAGCAGCAACAATTGAGACAGTGGCAGCAACAATTGAGACAATTGTGCGACACTCTGACCTAGCGCGGTCAGTTGTTAGGTTGGCTGCTGGGTTGGTCTGTGGGCTGCACGAGCGGACTCGGTACTTCGACCATCTCTGGCTCCAGTATGCTGACTGGTTGGCCAGGGTTTGCAGTTTGTATTGGGTTTTCAGTTTGAATTGGGGTCGTAGATTGAGCTGCTTGCAGGGTTGGATCGCTTGAAGGATTGTTGGCTGAAGGATTGTTCACTGGAAGATTCACTGAAGGCTTCACTGGCGTGGTTGGGTAGGACTGTCGATTGGTGGCCGGTTCGATGACGCTGGCCGACAGCGATTCAAGCACGATGTCGCAAGGGCCACGGCATTCCGCGAGCACTCGCAGTTCACCATCGCGGACAATGAACCGATAGAGTTCAATCTCCTTCAGTTCGCCGGGTTGGCCGCGGACGAGTTGCCCCAAGCCGGGTCCGACTTGATTGTCATAGACCAACAAGCCGCTGGACGGATCTTGGGACGCCACCTGGATTCTGGCGCGAGCTTTGATGCGTACCAGTTGTCCTTCTTTGACTTGGGCAGCGGCGCTGCGAATTCTTAAGGAGGCTCCTTCATAACCGCCGGGTAGTGTGGCTTCTCCTTTTTCATAAGCGGCCAAACGCAAACCTTGTGAACTTTGGCTGGTTGGTGGAATCCATTCGACGCGCATCTCCGCTTGATCCTGCAAACGTTGCTCTTGAGTCCAGCCTGACTTGAGCATCGCATCGAGGCTGGTCAGATCCGCGCCTGCGATCGGCAAGTCACGCCATTGGGACCTGGCGCAGGCTTGCGCTAGTTTCCAGTGGTACTTCAATGCGGCTGGGTGCAACACGAAGGGACTTGATTGGCGCGAAACTAAACTGGATCTGGCAGCTCGCTCACCATCGTCAAGAATCATTTGCGAAGTAGCGAGTGATTGAAGTGCACGAGTAGTCGCTGCGGATGCGGAGCCGCTGCGCAGCGCCTGAAGTCCCTCTTCGAGTTGCCGGCGGGCTCGCGTTTGCAAACTAAACTGCCCGCGGGCCTCCATGGCTCCTCCCTCCGGAAAGCGCGCGATGAGTAGATCGGATGCCAGGTTAAGCTGATAAGTCGCTAGCTCGAGTTGATCCTCAGCGACGCTAACTCTTGTCTCGGCTAAGTGACGATTCACATAGCGGGTCACATTGGGATTCTCACTAATGATAAAGGTTTCGATGTCAGCCGGCTGATTGACGGTCCATTGGAGTCCTCCGGGCGCGGCAGCCGCATCAATCCGTTCGTACTCCCCAGCGGTAACGCGAAACACTTGCCGCGTGTTGGTGGCCACGGATGTTGCACAGATCAACGGTTGTGCACGAGCAGGATCAGAAATCGAGTCACCCGTGGTGCGGATTTTTTGGGCAATGACCAAGTAGCTGTTATGCAAGATCCAAGCGTTCGTGAGGTAGTCGGCTCGATTGGCAGTTGGGGCTCGCACCTGCTGTCCAGCGACAATCCATGGCCCCCAAAGTGTCAAATCGTTCATAGTCCAGCGTAGGCTGGCCACTTGAGCTCGGCCCGGTTTGGTATTCAGCTCCAGTCCTTGAGGCAATTTGTCGTTACCGCGTTCGTCCGGTCCAGGTGACCGCAACGTCAAACCGGTTGCCCCAGCGGCAATGCTTTGGACGACCTGATGGCGCAATGTGCGGGGATCTGTGGGTATTTCATAGGCTTCGTTGTCAGAAGTAAAAGCCTCGCTCTCAACGATTCTCTGCGCAGAACGGTATTGCTTGAGCCATTGGGGGTCGACGCCAATGTTAGTTGCGACCCACCCGCGGCCGCGTCTTGTGGTTGAAGCCAACTGAGTGCGCAACCAAGTGAGATGATCTAACGAATCGCCAGCGGACATGCTATCAGGGATGGGAACGATGACTTCATCTGCAATACGACTGAACGCCCAGTATTGCTCAAGTGCTTCGCCAAAGACGGGCCGCTTAAGTTCTGCCGGCATTTGTGCGACACGATTGACTTGTTCGCGAGCCAAGGCCGTTTGGCTACTATCCAACGCTGCTCCAATTAACCACCCACGGATGGCTGCTGAAGTTGAAGCGGTGTAGGAAACGTTGGCTTGGGGGAGTGGGCATACGACGGATAACTTGGCGTCTTGAATGACTCGCAATTGGTCTTCGCTGGGCACTCGACCGACCACCAAGCCCGTGATGCCTAGCGACTTGATCCACGGCAGCGATTCGCCTTGGTACTGCAACCAGACCTCGGGACGGTTCATCGCGTTCCAGAAGCGGCCTTCAGGATTGACGCTTTCGGGACGCCACAGCCAGGCCTCGCGCCAATTGACTGGAATCGAGCGACCGACCGACGGCAACGAAATATGTCCTTGCAGATTTAAATCATCGATAAGCAATCGATAGTTGCCTGGACCAGTAAAAACATTCATCACAATCGAATCGATGAATGCATCTTCAATCACAATGTTAGGGCCATAGCGCTGTCGCAGGGCAACGACTTCGGCCTCAAAGAGTTTTTGGAGGTTGGTTAGTTTGAGTGCTTGCCACTGACCAGGATCCGAATAGGTATCGCCCCAGGCGATGGCAGTTAATCGACCGCCGGTCACAGGGTGAAACGAACTTGGAAAAACAATGCGTACGCCGACTCTCAAGCCAGCGCTGGCGCAGCGAGTCCACAACCTTGGTTGAAACTCATCGACGACGACACATGGTTCGATCGGATAAGCGACGTAGATGAAGGTTCCATTGCCCGAAGCGACTTGCAGCATCTCGCTGGTTTGACCACCGTGCGGAGATACGAGGCTGATTTCTTGCAGGGTGAGCTGTGCGCTGGAATCGCTTTCAACAAACTTCCAACGCGGCACACCCCCTTCAAACGAATCTTGCATCTGCGCGTAACATGGGCTGCAAAAGCAAACGTAGCTGAGGCTGCAGAGCAAAATGGCGACGAGTGAACCAGCGGTCCGCCAGATGTGATTCTTTAGGCTTTGAGTTGGTTGTCGATCCATGACAAATTCCAGGCTACTGCCATCGGTTCGTTGAGTGCCAAATGAGTCCAAGGACCGAAATTCATCGAAAATTCTTGATGATGCCGAAAAGCAACAACCAGACCTGAACGTGATGCACGCGACGCAAGTCGTTCTTATACAAGACTTTAGGCGTTTGCTCCAGGCCAATCTAGGCAGGCCAATTTGGTGCGATTTTGCAACGCTGGGAAACTTTGCAGATTATCCAGATTATCCTAAGTTCTTGCAATCAAAGCAGTTATGGAATAATATGCTACCTGTCGTCGGTTTTGGTATCGGGCATGCATTAGAGCTACGACACTTCGCGACAACGCACTCTACTCGGGAGACACAAAAATGAGTTCTGCATCCGCTCAATCCACTGAAGCCAAGAACGACGAAATCCCAGCAGACTTGCTCGAATTGACCGCAGCAATTCAAGCCCTGCCAATCGAGCACCGCGTTGCTCTACTACCAGCGTTACGTCGCGTTACCGACAGTTCGGTTCGCCGCCGCCGCATTCTGACTCTTGTGCAAGAAGCCTTGGGCCAACTTCGCCTAGACATGAAATACTTAGTGTTTGACCTGGAAGCGACCCGTCGTGAGCGTGACGGTTACTTGCAAAAGTTGACCGAAATGGGTCACGACGACAACGAATAAGATTGCAGACCAAAAACAACTGAACAACCAAAGGCAGGCTATTTCACTCCGGATTGTTTCGCCACAAACAACCGGATAGATCGGATCTCAGGCAGCTGAGTTCTGGATTGAAAACTGAAATGGCCCTCTCTCCGAAAAAGGAGTTGCAGCGTAAAACCTGTAACTCCTTTTTTGTTTTTTGATTGCTGGCCCTTTTTACAACTCTCTGGCCAGAACTTGCCAGCGACAGTTTGCGTTTTTGTGGGGTCTGGCTTAGTATCAAGCAATGATTTCTCGCGTTACTCGCAGACTTTCAGCTACTTTTTCGAGCACTTAATTTTCATAGCCGACGATGTCAGAACTAACGCCAACTCAACTCTCTCACCGCATCGTCGAATTGGGCTTGCTCGAGCCGATTGAAATTGAGCAAGCCTGGTCAGAAGTCGGTGGTATTTCCGGGACATGCGAAGATTTGCTGCGTGTGCTGCAGCGATCGGACCGTTTGACCAATTTGCAAATTGACAAAGTCCTGAAAAACGATCGCACAGGTTACTTCTATGGACAGTGGAAGATTCTGTATTTGATTGGTGCAGGTACGTTCGCGCGTGTGTATCGTTCTGTTCACCGCGAGACTGGTCGAGTGGCTGCAGTCAAGGTACTTAGGCGCCGCCATCGCGCTGAACCGACCCAAGTGGAACAGTTCATGCGTGAGGCCCGCGTAGGCATCAAATTGCGACACCCCAATATCGTCGCTATTCATGAAGTTGATCCTGATCCACGCAATCCCTACATGGTGATGGAGTTTGTTGAAGGGCAGACCTTGCGCGAGTTGGTCAAGATTCGACGCAAGATCGATCCTAAGACTTCGGTGCAGCTGATGCTGGATGTGGCCAATGGTTTGACATACGCTGCGGGGTTTGGTGTTACGCACCGCGATATGAAATTAAGTAACGTGCTGGTGACCAGCGTTGGTAAAGCCAAGTTGGTGGACTTTGGTCTGGCCGCGCTGGCAGACACTAGTAACGAAGCGGCCGTTGCCGATTGTCCAAGTGCACGCGCGATCGACTATGCAGCGCTCGAACGTGGGACCGGTGTCCGCAAAGATGATCCACGGTCCGATATCTATTTCTTTGGCAGCATGCTGTACCACATCTTAACCGGTGAGCCGCCGTTGACGGAAACTCGTGACCGCATGGCGCGACTAAACGTGTCGCGTTTCCGCGAGGTGCCGCATATTCAGAAGGTCGCGCCCGATGTGCCATCGAACGTGGCGGCTGTACTGCACAAAGCGATGGAGTTCGATCCGGCCAAACGTTATCAGACCGCTTTGCAACTGGCTGATGATTTGCGCGCCACGCTAGCACGACTGGAGGCCGGTGACACGGTAACGACTGCCCGCATCGCAGCAGGACGCGAAGAAGCAACCGATGAAGAGGAGGCTTCGACCGAGGGCGCGAACAAGACCATCATGTTGGTCGAAAGCAAGCTCGAGTTCCAAGACTTGATTCGTGAAAAACTCAAGAAACGTGGCTATCGAGTGCTGGTGATCAGCGATCCATTGCGAGCGATCACCCGTTTCAATCCCGAAGAAGAAGCGCCCGCAGACTGCGTACTCTTCAGCGCACCCGAATTGGGTGCTGCAGCCCTAGAAGCCTTCAATGAATTTGGTTCCAACGCCCACACCGCTAACATACCAGCGATTCTCTTAGTCGATCGCAAACAACAGTTCGTGATTCGCAGCGCACAGTTGGGGCCGAAACGTATGATGTTGGCCATGCCTCTAAAGGTGCGTGACCTACGCGTGGCTCTGTTGCGATTGCTCGGTACCAAATCAGCAACGCCGCAGCAGTGATTCTGCGAGAACTGCTGGGTACATGCGTGATAGCCACAAGAGAACGCAAAGACCACAAAAAGTAACCAGCAGCTAATCCCGGGGACCTTGGGGTGATCGATCTGTTGGTTCTTCTCTTTTGTGCCTTCTGCGTTCTGTAGTGGCAATTACTCCCTCATATATGCTGCAATCCGAAAGCCTTGACGGTTTGTTGATTATTGCGTAGCGGAATGCGTCAAGCATTTCGAAATTGCAACTGTGGCCCGAAAACCTAAACTTCGGCGCCATGCAGAGATCCCCGAAAGCCTGAACGGCTTGTCGATCATTGGGTACCGGAAGCCATCCAGGCTTTCGAGGGCCACCAGTACTCGCGAAATGCTTGAAGGGTTAGCGGCGGTTGCCGGAGCAAAAACCGGGGCTAACGCCCATCGGTTAATCCCGCAGATTTACTGATTTACTCTGCGGATCGTTCGGTTTCACACTAACTTGAGACGCGGTGACGAATGGCGACGAGGGCTGAGGTTGTTAGCAGCCTACGCTTCGCCGAGTCGCAACATCCCGGCCGGCTGGTCCTCGAAATGCTTGAGGGCTTCCGCTACCTCACTAACCAATAAACGGCAGGTAGAGCGGTCGGTGCACTGTCCACTAGCAACGGAAAAAAGTCCAGATCGCACAGAGCGAACTGGACTTGTGAAAACCGGTGGAAGGCGGTCGATTCTTCTAGCGATTCAGCGTCAGACCGAACGTGAAGCCTGCTAGCTGAACATCTTGGTCATGGTCGTTAACTGTTCCAAAACCTGGATTGGCTCCGCGCCAGATGCCTCTCGCAAAGTTGATGACATCGACACCACCGCGAACGCTAAAGTACTTCGTGACTTGGTAGGCCGCTTCCGCTCGTGCTTCAAAGCCGACTACGAATTCATTGTTGCTGGTTCGCTCGCTGTCGATTCGACCACCAACTAGATAGTCGGTAGCAACCACAGCCGAGTTAATGGCTACACCTGCATACTCTGTTGTTTCACTACGCTGACGGTAGGTGCGATTCTGGAAGTTCTGCAAACCAAAGGTTCGCAGTTCCGAGGATAGCGTCCAACGTTTGTAGTAGTTGAAGTAACGGAAACCGAGTTGACCACCAACCATACGATTCTGAATGTTAGTCTCATCGGATACGAAAGTCTCTACGACGTTTGTCGCCGAGACGGTACCTGGAGCCGAGATCAAGTTACCGGACCTTCCATAAGTCTGATTCTGTGCGCGGTCTTCGAAACTGGTGTATCGCAGACCGACCATTGGCTCGATGATACCGCCGTAACGGTATGGTTCTCGGCGCCAAGTCTTGTTGATTTCAAAGTTCGACATCGAGGCTACGTTCAAGCTGTTCGAAAGAACGTAGAGACGTGTGCGGTATTGAGGATCGTTTTGATCAAGAAACGGCGTGATCGGGTTCGGCTGCGCACCGGTATCGGCCGTGTTGACCCGATTGATGCGTTCTTGTTCCTGCTCGTCGTAACTGTTGACACCCAGGTGTCGCATGCTGAACAACCAGCCCGAGCGATCGTCGGTCATGAAACCGAGATCGTAGCGATTTCCCCAGCCGAAGTCGCCGTTGGCTTCGGACTGTGAAATGTTTGGACGTGACATCCACAAGTACGTTCTATCGTACGTACCAAACCAACCTGTGTTGGCTCGTTTTCGGTTCGGAAGCTCTGCAAGCGAGTCGACATCGACAGGCGCAAAGAATTGCCAATCCGGATTGAATTCCAGGGGTTCTGCGAACGGGTGATACACCTGTCCAAAAACCGATGGGCTGAACGCCATAAAGGCGACGACTGCGACTAAGCGCTTGAACAAGTTGAGCACCGACATAACTACCTTCCACCGTAGCAAACGGAATTGCCCCCACGGCACCACCCCGACCAAGAGGTGATGTTCCGCGCAAACTTCTGATTGTGCCGGTAGTATCGGATAGTCTTTCAAAAAGAGTTGAGTCAGTATGGGCAAACCTTGTCGAAAAAGAGAGTTGTGCTCTCCAAATTGCCAAGATCCCCATGCCGAATGTTACGCTGGGTAACGTAGTGGCTTTGGGGGGTTTGCTTCAGAATGCATGCAACTGGGCGATGCGAAAAAGCGAGCTCTAGAATGGCCAAAAGTTTTTGGCAGAACCCGCGCAGATCGATGTCGAGCGGTCCGTTGCGAGCAATGGGAAGCTGCAACGGGTAGTACTTTTGGCGTCGAAAAAACACTGTTTTCTGGAAGTCAACCGAAAAACAGGGGCCTTTGACGGATCAACAACTACGCCTGAGCAGGCACTCCGCTTCCAAGCTGTGCGAGAACTTGGAGGATGCCATTGAGGTGGGCCATACGAGGACCGAACCGATCCACGAACTCACTCAGCATAAACTCACCATCCATCAGCGTGTCTTCATTGTCAATAACTTCAGCGGACAAGTTGTCCAGAAACTCGGCTTGAACTTTTGATAGCGTCTCAGCGGCTCGGCGACACGCCTTGGCCAAACGTGGATTGGCATCTTTCCATTGTTGCAATTCGTTGGCACGCTGCTTTTGAACATTGACGGTGTTCTGCACCAGTTGCTCGAGCAATTGATTTTGTTTCTCTTGCGAAAGCACTAACTGCCGAAGCAAGGCTACTGTCGCAGGTCCCACTTCGTTAGGCAGTGGCGCGGCCGAAGCTGCAGGCTCAGCGGAAACATCGATACGGAAAACTGGCGAAAATTGAGAAGGGTCGTGGGCCACTAGCGTGTCTCCAACAGAGAAATGTGCCATCGAAGTTCTAAGTCCCATTATAGTCACCCTGCGTTTACAGTCGAGCGAATGGCGTACGGCAAGCTAGATAAACTTGGAAAGCGGCAGCAGAACTGGCACAAGCAAAAAGGGCGTTAAAGTCGTTGCCTGCCAAATCCCGACACCAGATATTGGATGAGTCTCGAAAGACTCAATTTCGCCTCTTGACGCTAGCAACTAAGGGATTATGAATCAGCATGGGGAGCAATAGCAAGACGTTGCTGGCTTTGGGCTTCATCACTGTTCGACATCATGTCGAGCATGGCTACTTTGGTGGCTATCTGATTCTGAATCAGTTGGGGAGACCGCTTGAGTTTCATTGCACATTGCCCGTCAAGCCAAGTCGCGCGCAATCCCTGCTCTATGGTCCTACATTGGATGACTTCATATGTGGTGAACAGATTTCAAAGGCGCTGGTTACCAAAGCGAAATTGAAGCCAAGCTTGTTGCTGACAGATTGCTCTTCGGTATTGGCCTTTGAGCAAGTTGGGGATGAACCGATAGCTTTGGTTGACTCGGGCGAGACCTCGAATCAGGAATCGCACCTACGTCGTCCACATCGCGCCGACATGAACTTAAAACGCATCGGTGCATCAGCCATGCGTTGCAGTGTGACCGCATCGAGTACTGCGACGAGTGAGTTGTTATCCGAAATAGCTCCCAAGCTGGCCCCTAATTTTGATCTCACCGAGCCGTTTCAACGCATTGCAGAAGCGCTCTTGGAAGCGCATCCCATCGTCAAGGCAGCCTAGTGGAGCGTCAAACTTAAATATTAGGATTAGCCGCAGTGCGCTAGCACCGGTTGCCGCGGCGAAAACCGGACGCTAGCGCGTTCCGGCTGATATTGCAAACCCTAAAATCATGCTCTGACAATCCACTAGGGTCTGTTTGAAAGGGGCTGAACCTTTTGAAACTGTGCCGTTCACACTGCCGCCCTCGTTCGCACGATGGTCAGCCCTGATTCCCTGAGGCATTCCCTGAGGCATTCCCTGAGCCGGGTTGTATATGCAAACACCAATGACCGACAATACATGGGCGGGTATCGAGTTCTTAGAATCTCCCAGCGAGTTTTGCGCGCCACCAGCCATCGACTTTTTGGCCACGGGTTGGCAAGGCCTGCTGGATCGCGGACAGGTAATCGACCTTGATTCGCTGGTCATGGATTTACAGGCCTCGAATTCAAGGGCCATTGATTCGGTTGAGATCAATGTTGTGCCGATCCGATTGCAATCCAAGTTGCCTCAGACGATTGGGTTCTCCTTTCCCGAATCGCCAGACTTTGGGCTTGCCGAATCCAAGGCGCCGTTTGCTGCGGCCGCCAAAAATGGTCCTGCTGAAATCGCAAAGGTAGCCTCCAGCTCTGCTGATGATGCCTTGCAGAGTGTCTCGCAAAAGCGCACGCGGATAGTGCCGCCGAAGGATCTGGTCAAGCTTGAGGATCGTCTTTACTTCGTACTTCAACCGCCACTGGAGAACTTAGTCGCTTCAGCTCGGCTCGAGTTCCCCTTTCAACCATTCCCCTATCAATTCGAAGGGATCGCGTTTCTGTTCCCACGCGAAGCTGCGATCTTGGCTGACGAAATGGGGCTTGGCAAGACCATGCAGGCGATCACCACCGTCCGCATGTTGCTGCTTTCCAGTCAACTCCGCAACGTATTGCTGATCTGCCCCAAGCCACTGGTGACCAACTGGATGCGCGAGTTCCGAACTTGGGCTCCTGAAATTCCAGTCGTGGTTATCGAAGGCGATCAAGCCAAGCGACAGTACATCTGGAATCAACAAGACACGCCCGTTCGCATCGCTAACTACGAATTGTTGATGCGTGACAAAGCGCTGCTGGATATCCCCGACATGCACTTTGATCTGGTCATTCTCGACGAAGCCCAGCGCATTAAGAATCGCAATAGTACCACCGCCGAAATCGTTCGCGCGCTGCCTCGCACGCGATCTTGGGCTTTAACAGGTACGCCAATTGAGAATTCTGTCGAGGATCTCGTCAACATTTTTGAATTTCTGCAGCCTGGTTATCTGCGCACAGACATGTCGCTGAAGGCCATCACGCAGGCATCCCGCGATTTCATCATTCGTCGCACAAAAGACAAAGTGTTGACGGAGATGCCACCCAAAATGTTCCGCGACGAAGAGCTTGAACTGACCGCTGCTCAACTGGACAGCTATCGATCGGCTGAGGACGAAGGGATCGTGCAACTGAGCGATATGGGCGAGACGTTAACCATTCAACATGTTTTCGAATTGGTCCTGCGGCTCAAGCAGATCTGCAACTTCGATCCGATGACCGGAAGCAGTTGCAAGCTCGAGCGATTGGAAGCGGATATGGAAGAAATTGCCGCAAGTGGACACAAGGCGATCATCTTCAGCCAATGGGTCGAGACGCTGGATAAAATTGCCGAGCCGCTGGCGCGCTTCGGGCCCATGCAATACCATGGACGCATCCCTTCCAGCAAACGTGACGCTGTGATCGCTCAGTTCAAGACCGACCCCTCGAAGCATTTGATCTTGATGAGTTACGGGGCGGGCAGCGTGGGTTTGAATCTTCAGTTTTGCCAATACGTCTTTCTCTTCGACCGCTGGTGGAATCCGGCTGTCGAGGATCAAGCGGTGAATCGGGCGCACCGCATCGGAGTTGCTGGCCCAGTCACGGTGACACGCATGATGGCCGCCAACACGATCGAGCAGCGTATCAATGACGTTCTGGAAAAGAAACGCGAACTCTTCAACCAGCTCTTCGCGGATACCGACGCGCCCGCTTCATCTGGCCTGAGCGCTGACGAGATTTTTGGTCTCTTCAACCTCAAGCCAACCAAGGCGTTCAAGAAACACGCGGCCTAGCAAGTTTACTGTTTACCCAACAGAACTTCGTAGCGGCCTTTGGAGTCGGCTGCGGCGCGGGACATGCCTGGCGTATTGAACTCCATCACGATATTGCCCTTATGGTCGATCGCGATGATACCGCCGCAATCTTCCGGCAAGACGGTTTGCACAACGGCCTTAGCGGACTCCGCTAATGACTTGGATCCGTAACGCATGCGGGCTGCGATGTCGGCGGCGACGTTGTTGCGGATAAAGTCTTCACCAACTCCGGTACCTGAGACCGCGCAAGTGGCGTTGTCGGC
Organism: Pirellulaceae bacterium; assembly: GCA_033761895.1. Classification (GTDB taxonomy): domain Bacteria; phylum Planctomycetota; class Planctomycetia; order Pirellulales; family Pirellulaceae; genus Aureliella. Next base: position 20,667 of record JANRMD010000157.1, read on the forward strand.
AAATGTGCCCGCGCCGATGATCGGGCTATCACCTACTCGACCCCAGCGCTTGCCCATCAAACCACCCGTGCTTGTACCAGCGGCCAAGTTGCCTTTTGAATCAAGCACCGCACATCCGACGGTTCCCAGATAGAGTTGTTCATCTTCATCACCCTGTGCTTTTGGGCGGTGAAGCGTTTGATCGGGAATCTTCTTCTTCCACTTCTGCCACGCTTCAATCTGCTGCGGTGTGCGGAAGTAATCTGGGCCGGCTTGTTCGAGCTTCAGTGAAGCGCCAAACTCGTCTGCCCCAGTTCCGATCAAGAAGACGTGTTTGGTGTCAGTCATCACGCGTCGTGCGAGCGAAATTGGATGCTTTGTTTTTCGTACACTCGCTACCGCACCGCAGGCTCGATTGGTTCCGTCCATGATGGCCGCGTCCAGTTCGTGCTCGCCCGCTTCGTTCAGCACGCAACCGCGTCCAGCGTTAAAAATCGGATCGTCTTCCAAGACTCGCACCACTTGCTCGACGACATCCAGTGCTGACTTGTTCTCTTTGAGCATCGAGACACCCAGGTCGAGGGCGGCCTTTAGTCCCGCAGTACGTTTGGCTTTGTATTCCTCGGTCCACTTGTCAGGTTCACCGCCTGCTCCGCCGTGAATGACGATACCGTAATTATTCTTTGATTGGTCCTGAGCGCTAGAATTCATCGGATTCCACAGATTTAGGATAGCGACTAGTGCAAGCAGTTTAATGATTCTTGGCATGCGAGGCCCTTCCTACTTGGCTTGAATGGAGATTGAACGAATCCATAGGCTACGTTGCTCAGCTTAAAAACTCAAGCTGTGGCCGGTTATGTATCGAGTATATTGGTATCTGATCGCCGGCACTCAAATTGTGGAATCGATGGCTTTGGAATTGATGGGGATGACATTCACTATGAAACGTAGGGGAATCAGATTTACGTTGAGGTCACTGTGCGTCGTTTTGTGCTCCGCTCTTTTGTGCCTGAGCTCCCATTTGCCGGCACAGGAGACAACGCCACAAAAACAAGCGGACAAACAAACAGAGAAACAACCTCCTCCGAAGACCGCCGCACCCCAGCGGGCTCAGCCTGCGTTTGCGCAAGTTGAAGAGCAACCTGGTTTGCCGCGCGTTCTCCTGATTGGCGATTCCATTTCCATGGGATACACGATTCCTGTACGCAAGCTGCTTGCGGGCAAAGCCAATGTGCTGCGTCCGAGTACCAATTGTGGCCCCAGTTCCCGCGGCGTAAAGTCGATCGATGAGTGGTTGGGATCGAGCAAGTGGGATGTGATCCATTTCAATTTTGGTTTGCACGACATCGTTTTCTATAGTGCAGATGGTTCGAAACGTGTGGAACCGACCGAAGCAGGAGCGAGGCACCAAGTGCCAGCTGACGAGTACGAGAAGAATTTGAGGACGATGGTTGCCAAACTAAAGGCGACCGGTGCGGAACTGATTTGGTGTTCTACCACACCCGTCCCAGAAGGCGCTGCGGGTCGGGTGGCTGATGAAGCGACCGCCTACAACGCGATCGCTGCGCAGGTCATGAAGGAAAATGGAATTGTGATCAACGACTTGCACGCATTTGCCCTGCCCAAGCTGAAGGAAATTCAGCAGCCGAAGAATGTGCACTTCACTCCGCAGGGGTCGGCGGCACTGGCGAAACAGGTCACCCAAGCGATTGAAGCAGCACTAAGCAAACGACAGCTGCAAACCAAATCGTAGCCCTTAGGCTGGGCTGCTACCGGTTTCGGTAGTCAGCGTGTCCAGGATTTTTGGGCAAGCGGCTTCGAGCATATCGAGCACTTTTTCAAAGCCGTCATCGCCTCCGTAGTACGGGTCGGGGACATCGCGCGGCCAGTCTTCTCCAAGGAAATCGCTTAGCATCTTTAGCTTTCGAGTTGTGCCACCCGCTAAAATCGAGAGTTCACGATAGTTGTTGCGATCCATGGCGATGACCAAATCGAACTCGCTAAAGTCACGGCGAGTGACCATCCGCGAGCGGCTAGTCAAGTCGTAGCCACGTTTGGCCGCTGCTGCACGCATGCGTTTGTCAGCTGGCTCGCCGATGTGAAAGCTGCTCGTGCCTGCTGAATCGACTTGGATGTCCGCTTGCGAACGCTGCGCGATCGTGTGCAGCACACCTTCGGCTGCGGGACTGCGGCAGATGTTCCCGAGGCAGACAAATAGGATTTTCTTGGTCAACAGATTCACCAGTTTGAACGAAGTGCAACGAATCATCCGCCGTGAGATGCGAGGCATTATACATGTCTGAGCAGGCCGCTTCCTAGATGCTTCCTAGATGCTTCCTGGTCGCTATCGACGTTGATGGAGTCCGCTGATAGGAGGTTCCGAGCCTGGAAACGTGAAAATTACCCCATAAAATCCACCAGCACGTGAGGTTGAACTAGACTAAATGCGGGTGAGTTGAATATCTTTAATGAAATCCGGTGTGTGTGTCATCGGGCGGTTGGATGGAGTTAGTCGGAGAGTTCGTACATGAACAAGCGTTTTCAGGTAGGGGACCGTGTCGTATTCACGCGAGACAAGCACACCACGAAGCCTGGCCCCCGAGCTAAAAACGTTGTCGCGACGCCGCATGGAGAAATGTACGAGTACCAAGTGGATAAGTATTGGTTGGTAGTCGGCGTTCAACCCGATGGGCAACTGATCTTTAAGACCCGACGCGGAAAACAGCACGTCTTTTCGGCTTCCGACCCCCGACTTAGAAAAGCCAGTTTGTGGGAGCGAATCTTCAAGTCAAAGCTGTTCCCAACCTTCTCCGAGCGTGAGCTGCCCGCAGCCGAAACGACCTCCAATCCGAATGCTGTGAACCCTTAGGGCAGGTCGCACAACTGCTTGTTTCGGCTACTAACTCGGGTTTGCCTGTTTGGCCACCGCCTCCAAAAACTAGCGGCTCAAGTTGGCTTGGGCTAAGCTATTCTATTGGCTCCGAACGTCTGGCTCCGAACAATTTGGTTCGGCCAACATCCCACCTTGTCCGCACTCAGCTCAGGAGAATAGATATGCCTTTCATGCGAGGCCAATTTGCAGCGTTAAGTCTCTCCGTTATCGCGCTTACTAGCCACGTATCCCAAGCCGACGAAAAGCCGACTCCGTCAGCGACCGATCCCCAAGTCGCCGCTCTCCTCGCCGGACTTGCTGAACTGCCTCCCGAAGCGAAACCAGGCGAGTGCTACCTGCGAGTCCGTATGCCAGCCAAATTCGAAACAACCGAAGAACGCTTGCTCGTAAAGCCCGAAGCGATCCGTTACGAAGTTGTTCCAGCTGAATTCAAGGAAGTTGAAAAAGAGATCGTGATCAAGCCCGAATCGATCACTTACGAAATCGTTCCAGCGCAGTATGAGACCAAGGAAGTTGAAGTCGTACTTGCTCCTGAGTTTACCAAGATCAACGCCACCGAACCTGTTTTCCAAGCGGAAGACAATAAGATTGAAACTCGCGCAGCGCGACTGGCACTAAAGCTCGATGTGAATCCATTTAGCGCAGTTGGCCCTCAGAATGCCGAAGTTTTGAGCTTGGCCAACGATCCCGCCGAGATCAAAGCCTACACCCGCAATCTGCTGATTAAGCCCGCTCAGGTGCAACAAGAAAAGGTCCCTCGCGCGATTGAAAAAGTCGCCACGCAAGTGCTCGTCAAGCCAGCTGAGGTCAAGGAGGTTAAAGTCCCTGCCGAAGTCAAGAAGGTTATGGTGCGGGAACTTGTTCGGCCCGCAACCAAAAAGGAAGTCAAGATACCCGCAGAGTACACCACGATTACTCGCCAGCGTCTAATCGCTCCAGAAAAAGTTGTTTGGCAGCGCGTGCTGTGCACGGCAGAGATGACGCCTGCGATGATCACCAACATCCAGACTAAATTAAAGGAGAAAGGCGTCGACCCAGGTGAGCTCAATGGCCAATTGACGGACGCAACCAAAGCGGCCGTGACCAAGTATCAGACGCAAAACAACCTCGCCCAAGGCGCCCTGACCTATGAATTCCTAAAGCACCTCGGAATTCAACCCTAACCATGGGCTTGTCGATCATTGGATAGCGGAAGCCGTCAAGGCCTTCGAGGTCAGTGATTATTCCGTAGCGGAAACCGTCAAGGTTTTCGGGCCTCTCGAAATGCTTCAAGCATTTCGAGAAACCTGCGGTCGCCCCCGAAAGCCCGGAGCGCCTTGACAGATTGTTGATTTGTGAGCCGACGGCGCTAGCCGCGGGACTCGAAGTTTAGAGCGTGCATGGACGTAACTCGTACCAATGCGAGTTGAGCTGCAAGCTATTTTGCATTGGAAGGATTCATTGGTGGTGAACGATTGCTCCTTTGGTCACCCGCAGCGCCGTCGGCTCACACTGCCCGTGGTGCAATAATCGACAAGCCCTTGACGCATTCCGCTACCAAGGACTCAGAAATGCTGGACACATTCCGCTTCACTAGGCGCAAGTGCAAATACTTGATTCGATTCCTTGTGCTTGCGTCGTTGTGTGTCTTCGTAATCGGGTTAATCGTCTCATGGTTTGTGGCTGGTGCCTTGATCGCTCCAGCACCAAGTGCGATTGGCGCGCCTCCAAGCGATTTACCGGTGACCGAGTTTGTACTTGAAAGCGACTCGGGCTCGACGATTCACGGCTGGCACATAAGATCCGATAAAGGCCGCGGTGTGATCGTGCTGTTGCATGGCATTCGCAGCTCTCGATTGGGGATGCTCAACCGTGCTCGAATGCTCCATGAGCTTGGCTATTCATCGGTGCTGATCGACTTGCAAGCACACGGTGAAAGCGACGGAAGGTACATTGCGATTGGCCATCTTGAGAAACACGATGTGCGGTCAGCGGTTGAATATGCGAGACGCGAGCACCCTCAAGAATCGATTGGGCTGATCGGAGTTTCGCTAGGCGGTGCGGCCGCGCTGCTTGCGACCCCTCTGAATATTGACGGGATGGTCCTGGAGTCGGTCTACACCGACATCGGCGACGCAATTCATAACCGAGTGGCAGCGCGACTGGGTGTGTTGGCGACGGTGCCGACTGCGGTACTAAAGATGCAACTTTCCCCGCGACTAGGAATCTCACCCTCGCAACTTCGTCCGATCGATCACATAGCCGATGTGGACTGTCCGATGTTCATTGCATCGGGTACGCAAGATCTTCACACAACCGAGTCCGACACACAGACCCTGTTTTCGCATGCCAGCGAGCCAAAAGAGCTATGGCTGGTGGAAGGTGCTGCACATGTAGATCTCTTTCAGTACTCTTCGTTGGAATACACAAAAAGAATCGGCAGTTTCTTTGAAGGCACGCTGCAAGAATAGCAACTCGCGCGACAGTAGTGCTCTTGTCAACATTAGATTTTTGGGTTTGAGTGTGTGGGTTCTCGTGTGCCACTGGCTGTGCCAGTGCAAACGAAGGAGACAATTCGAAACAAAAGGTGGTCGATCCAATACATGAGTCCTAAACGGAAATCTGTCGAAGTGATACGGTTCGAATTAGCAGATGCTTTCAAGTGACTCAACATGGCGATTTACCGATCACCCAACTTGATCGTCACGTAAAACGTACAACTTCGGCGGCTCTTGTGTTACGCTGTTCGCACTAGGGAGTCTACTTTTGGTGAACAATAGCTCCTCCGTTTGCACTGGCACAGCC
>JANRMD010000158.1:0-10676 GCA_033761895.1 Pirellulaceae bacterium
TCGCCAGACGGTGGACGCGATGCGAGGTGACCAATCACCGCTTGGCAGCGGCGGCTACCAGCTAACATTCGATAGTTCGCTACTTCCTGAATCGAGATAATCGAAGTAGCCCATCAGCCCAAAAATCTAGTGTGCAATGAACACTACCCTATTCGCTTGGGGAAACAGTCCCAATCTGCATTTTTCCATGTTAGAATTTGGCTCAGTCCTCTCCCCTCTCTCCTCTTCGTAAACAGTTTGCCATGATGCTGACGAAACATACCTGGACTGCGGTCCACGCTCTTCGTTTTCGAGTTCTACTCGCATTAGCTTTTGGTTTGGCATTCGTAACGAAACCAGCCAGCGCACAAAGCGATGCGGGTGACCAACGGTTGACAGTCCGCGACGGTTTAGTGCTCTGGTTGGACGCGAATGCTATTCAAGCTGCGCGAAAAACGGAGAAGCAAGCGTTGCTGCCAAGCGGATCAGCACTGGAACGATGGTTAGACGCGTCGGGGATGAAGCGGGACTTCCTGCAGGCTAACACAGTCGATCAACCGACGCTGGTTCAAGTCGGCGAGGGATGGTCGGTTCGTTTCGATGGCGACACTGACCATATGCGCTGTACCTCAGTGGCTGCTGAACTTACAGCGGCCACTGTATTCATCGTGGCGGCACCCCATCAGAACTTGGGGGACTTTCGTGGCCTCCTCGCCACTAACGCACCCAACAAACGCGATTTCGAATCGGGCTTTACCGTTGACTTAGGTCCGGGACCAACAACTCAGTTTGAATGTGTTAACGTCGAAGGAGCAGGGTTTGGTGGAGCCCAAGACCTTTACGATAAGTCTGAGCCATTCGGAACGCTGCATACCATTGAGGCTGTGGTCAACCCCGCCACTAAGAAAGTTACATTAGCGGTTGATGGAAAGCCAAGCGGTGAAAGGCCCTTTGATCCCCGTTCGCTATCCATGGATCAATTGACCTTGGCCGCTCGGTTTTACACCAATGGTCCTGGTGAACACGTCGTGCGCGGCCCGCTGAAGTGCGATATTGCGGAAGTACTCATCTACGACCGTGTACTGAAAAGCGATGAAGGCAAGGTCATACGCGAGTATCTGAAGGTGAAGCATGCCAAGTTAGCTGAGCAGTTGCCGAAGGAACTGCACCTGGCTCGGGGTGTTGCGCTGGTCAAAGCGGAGAATCCTCCGCCAATCCAGATGCTCGTCCCTGGATTCACGGTGCGTGAATTGCCCATTGATCTAACCAACATCAATAATGTTCGCTTTCGTGAAGATGGACGGTTAATGACGCTCGGATACAACGGCGACTTGCATTTACTCTCGGATACCGATGGAGATGGAATTGAAGATCAAGCCAAACTGTTTTGGAAGAATGAAGGGAGCTTGCGAGGGCCGCTGGGGTTGCTACTGACTCCGCCTGGCTATGCCAAAGGACGCGGAGCCTTTGTGCCCAGCAAGGGCAAAGTCTCTTTGATCGTGGATACCAACGGTGACGATAAGGCGGATGAAGAGATCGTGGTTGCTACCGGTTGGAAGGAAATCCCGCAAAACGTCGACGCGGTCGGAATTGCCATGGACAAAGAGGGCGCGCTGTACTTTGGGCTGGGGACGGCCAATTACGCCAACGCTTATTTGGTCGATGAAGCCGGCCAAGCCGCCTACGACATCAAGAGCGAACGCGGAACGATACAACGCGTTTCGCCAGATTTCAGCCGGCGGGAAACGGTCTGTACCGGCATTCGCTTTCCGATCGCCTTTGCGTTCAACGAGTCAGGGGACCTGTTCTGCACGGAGCAAGAAGGGGCTACGTGGCTGCCAAACGGCAATCCACTGGATGAACTGTTACACATTCAAACTGGTCGGCATTATGGCTTTCCACCCCGTCACCCGCGACATAACCCCGATGTGATCGATGAACCGTCGACATTTGATTATGGGCCGCAACATCAATCGACCTGCGGCATGGTCTTCAATAACTCCGTCAATGGAGGTCCAACCTTTGGGCCTGGTAGTTGGGCCAAGCAGGCCTTAGTGTGCGGGGAATCCCGAGGCAAACTCTGGCGCACTGAGTTGTTCAAGACCGAAGCAGGCTATGTGGCTTCGACTCAGTTGTTTGCCGCACTGCAGATGCTGACAGTAGATGGTTGTGTTGCACCCGATGGCGATTTTGTGGTGGCCAGTCATAGCGGACCTCCTGACTGGGGGACCGGCCCAACGGGAATAGGCAAGCTGTTTCGCATCAAGTATTCGAATCCGTCGGCACCGCAGCCAGTAGCCACCTGGTCGGAATCCCCCAACGAGATTCGAATCGCATTTGACCGTCCGCTGGACCCAGTCAAGCTGCGAAGTTTGTCCGAGCAAGTCAAGGTGGAATACGGTGAGTTTGTCCGTGCAGGCGATCGGTTCGAAACGCTTGTGCCACCCTACGCTGTGGTGCAGCGTCAGTTAGCGACTCCGAGGTACAGTTTGCAAGTTGCCGGCGCATCGCTCACCAGCGATCTTCGCACCATGATTGTTAGTACAGCCACCATGAAAGCCAACTCTCATTATGCGATCACATTGCCGCGAGATGAGTCCACAGCAGATTTAACGGGGTCTTCCAACGGTCCCGCTCAACATGCACAAATCGACCTAGACCTTTCTTTGACGGGCGTTCAAGCGACTTGGACCCCAGAGGCAGTCACACCGTCGGGCGAGCCGAATGCAGCGACACTGAACTCAACTACCTGGCTACCGCACTTGAATTTGCAAGTCGCTCGGAAGTTCACTGCAGGCAGCGCTCAACACGATGCGATTTGGACAGCAATCGATTCGAAGGGCGTGCTGACACTTCGCACGAATGTTGATCTGCATCATTTATTGCGGCCTGTTGTTCAACCAGGAGCAAAGATTGATTACGAATGGCCAGCAGAATCCGTAACGCTAGTCCTCCGGTCGCCGCAGCCGATTTCCGTCGCATCGCGAGTTGGCAAGATTGAGTCGCAAAGTAGTGCAGGCAACAACGTCGTAAAGCTGACCTGTTCGGGAGATGCGTCAGAACTGGTCGATCTGCAAGTCCAATTGGTGCAAGCCAACTTGGACGCGCTGCAATTGGATGTTTCGGTCTACACCAACGAGGATCCCCGTCCCCGACCACTACCGATCAGTCGGTTCTATATGCCTTGGGTGCAGTCTAGGCAAGCTACCGAACTGCGCGATGACAAACCGATGCAGATTGCTGAGATCGCGGGTGGAAATTGGGGGCTGGGTCGCCGCGTGTTTCATAGTGAAGCGGCTGGCTGCTTCAAGTGCCATGCAATCGGCGGTCTGGGCGCGAAAATTGGTCCGGATTTGTCCAATTTGATTCACCGTGATTACGCCTCTGTCATGCGCGACATCGTCAACCCAAGTTTCGCGATTAATCCCGACTACATCGGCCGCATCATCGTGATGAAGGATGGCAAAGTGCTGACGGGTGTACTGCGCGATGAAGACGGCCAGTTGATTCTCGGTGATGAGAAAGGAAACTCAACCAAACTCCTACGCTCTGAAATTGAACAAATGAAACCGGCTCAGGTTTCGGTGATGCCTACAGGTTTACACGAGAAGTTAACCAAGGATCAGCTACGGGATTTAATGACATATCTGTTAACTCCGCCGCCGCACATGCCGCCGGAGTCGCCGCTCGAAGCGCCACCGATCCGCTCGCAAGCTGAATTGGCGACAGTTCTGGCAGGTTCAAAGCCGCTTCCCAAAGAACTTCGGCCGCTGAATATTGTCTTGGTGGCTGGCAAAAAGGACCATGGACCTGGCGAGCACGACTACCCCGCGTGGCAAATTCAATGGGGACAACTGTTAGCTGCAGCGCCGAACGTTAATGTCAGTGCAGCCTGGGATTTTCCAAGTCCTGAACAAATGGCTGCATCCGATATTTTGATTTTCTTCCAGAAAGGAACATGGAACGACGACCGCGCGAAACAGCTTGACGCTTATCTGGCTCGGGGTGGCGGCGCAGTGTATATCCACTGGGCAGTCAATGGTGATGATCGCGTCGCAGACTTCTCGACTCGGATTGGCCTCGCCTCGAAAGGAGGAAGCATCGGATATCGGCATGGACCGTTGTCGTTAGAAATGCACAACACCGATCACCCCATCGTCCGCAACATCGATCAGCTAAAACTGTATGACGAAAGCTATTGGAAGCTGACGGGTGACGTGAAGAATGTGACACTATTTGCAACAAGCGCCGAAGAAGGTTCAGCGACCCCGCAAGTCTGGGCGTATGAAAAGGGTGCTGGGCGAGTCTTTGTCAGCATTCCAGGGCACTATAGCTGGACCTTCGACGATCCGATCTTCCGTGTGCTGTTGCTCCGCGGGATCTTATGGACAGCCAAGGAACCGGTCGATCGCTTTAATGAGTTGGTGCCGTTAGGAGCCAGGTTGGCTAAGTAGCTATACACGGCAGCCAGTTACACCCGATCGTCGCACACGAGTCTGATAGTCCACCGCTTGGCAGTTTTGATGTTGCGCTATTTTGATTTAGGGGCAAAGCCCCCGGCAGTTTGCCAAGCCCAGCTCAACGGGCTGGGTGCAAAAGTATAAGGAATTTTAGGGCCAAAGGCCCGGCCATTTGTTCGCGAGTAATTGGTTTATCAACAAACGGGCGGGCCTTCAGCCCAAACGACCAGTTACACCTTACTCCCCAGCCCGTTGAGCTGGGCTAGGCAAACGCTGGACCTTTGGTCCGTAAACCCCAAAACAGCGCAGCATCAAAACTTGGCAGCGGTGGCTACGAGAGATACCGGACTAGTTCTGAAGGCGACAGTGATAGCGCTGCCGTGTAACTGGCTACGGCGTGGTTGTCTACGGTGTGGTTGGCCGGTACGGCTGCTCTAGATGGTCAGCATCGGTTAATGCTGCAAGCGTAAATCGCACGAAGCGAATTTCAGCGTTCCCTCGTTCGTAAAGAACTCCGAAGCTGCCGTCTTGCAGCACCGTGATTTCCGAGTAAGCCGCAGGACCGCTGTCGATGACCTTGCCGGCACTCCAGCTCAGGCCACCATCGTAGCTGATGCGAACCGCCAAATTCATGCGGCCTTCAATCGAAGCCGCATTGCAAAAGACCAGTCGGTCCTTTGAATAGCCATCGCGTTTGGAGGTGTACTGGATGATGCAAGCGTTGCATTGCGGGTCAGGCAAGTTCCAATCAGCGACGCTTGACCAAGACTGGCCGCCATTGGAGGAACGATGTACAAACCGTTTACCAGGATCAAGTCGAGAGTTGATCATCAGCGAACCATCGTGCAATTGCACTACTTTGGATTCATCACCAGGACTAACATTGCCATAGGCTTTCCAGTTGCGACCGTGGTCCAAGCTTGCGAATAAGGTCACGCCTTCACCAACGCGTACAAAGTTATGCAGTAGCGTTCCATCGCGAGTTTGTATGCCGCGACCAGACGTAATGAACTTGAAGCTGTTCTTTAGGCTTGGACCAGCAACTTGGTCGGTGAAATCGGTGGGCGGACTCCAGCTCTTCCCATGATCAGTGCTCTTTTGCACCATGAATCGGAACTCGCTGCTTGCGGGATCGCGGACCATGTAGTTGTAAAAGCAAAATAGCTCACCCGTGTTCCAATCAAGCAATAAGGACGGATCGCTGCAACCGCCGTCATCGACTTGCTCGAGCAACTCGATGGGTGTCCAAGTCAGGCCGCCATCAGAACTGCGCCGAAACACGATATCGATGGTGCGTTGCGGTTTGAGGTCAGCCGCTGACTTGCGTCTCGCATCGCAGGCAGCGATCAGGTCCCCATTTTTAGCAGTGATGATAGCGGGAATACGAAAAGTGTGCGTGTCGTGAGTGCCTGAGACGAACAGGGGTTGATTCTCAGCCAGTAACAACGGCTGACTCGGCATGATGTCGGATGGCGCGACTGTCGGATTCGCCGGCGGTGTGGAGGACAGGGAGAGGTCGTCGACAAGCAATCCCGAGTTGGGTGCTGCAGTGACTCGAAAGCGAATTGCTTTGGTCTTGGAATCCCCTGCAGCGGGCTCGGGAATCGCAAGTTGCACATGAGTCCGGAAACGCTTGCCGACTTCGATAACGCGATCCAGTTTTGCAACCACTAACCAGTCAGCGCCTTGCAGAATTTCAACGGAAAAAGCAAACGGCGGCTTGCTAGTCCAACGCTCTGCATGAAACGATAGACTTTTCGCGCCTTGCAGTTCCACAGGCAATAAGAAAGTCACTGAATTGTCGGTGTCACCCAGCATATGCAACGAGTGTTTTCCGGTACGAGCGAACTCGTTTGAAACTGCGTTGGTGCCTTTCGATTCGACTTGCACGGGTCCGCAGGTAAGTGTTTGAAACCTCCCAGGTTGGCAGTCTTCGAACGAGGTTAAAAACGCAGCTCCATCAGTAGCCATGCACTCCAGACACATCAGTGTATAGAGCGGTAACGTTAGCAAGTGTATTTGAGCACGCTTGAATGCACTCAAAATACTTGAAAAGAGTGTCCTATGTCTTGCGGTAAGCCTGGAGTAGGGAAGACTCATTGATTGTTCGTCCGAAGGTTGATTGATGGATACTTTCGGCGAAGGCTGCCGCTGGCACGCGATGCTCGGGGCAAATGGCCCCAAGCTACGAGTGTGCAAGTTACGAGTGAGCAAGCTACAGGTTGATCAAGCTACGAGGGGATCTTGAGTGCGGTCAGTAAGTCAGACTCTGCGGCCTTAAAGTCATTTAATTCTAAAGTGAATCCTCGACGCATGCCACCGCGTGGACCCCAAGCGATTAAGCGCCAGAGAACCAGAATTGATGGACCATCCGATTCGCCCGCCAGACGTTTGATCAGCCAATGACCGTAGGTCAGGTAAGCTGAGGATCGACGAGTGCTTGGTTGTGTCACCAATTGCGATGCGAGTTCTTCGTTGATCCGCAGCGCGTGCTGATGTGCGAACTCGCACAAGTACTCGCGCATGAGCGTGTCAAGCGCGCAGTTTGTCTCTGGTATACAACTTTTTGGGTTGTAGAAAGGAAGCGTTCACGATCGTTACAACTACTTCGGCAGTGAGTAGCTGGATTGAATCTTGACTAGGGCAAGATCGTCGGGAAACGTGTGGATAGCTTGAATGCGTAGTGAGTGACTTCGAGTTTCGACATGGATGAAACTCATGCCGCCGATGGCCATTCGACCGCTTGAATCGAAGACCTGAATCAACTCATGACTTTTGGCAGATTCACCTAGTTGTTGTTGAATCAGCCAGAACAATTCTGGCTTGACGCGTTCCAGTTCGTGTTCGTAGTTGTATACGATTCCGCCGCGGCACTCGATCGACTCCGAGCATTTTTCACTGAGAGGATTGAGCAGCAAGCGACGGCTTTTGGGAAGGGGTTGGTGTACCGACGCGGCGACTTCGGTGAGAGTTGTGTTTCCGGAGGTGAAGCGGATTACATGACCATCGTGGGTGATATCTATGATGGCTGAGAAAATATCGCGATCAATGTGATGCGACTTCGCAACTTGGAAAAGTTCAGGGTGCAGCGAACGGTTGAAGAACTGAAACGTCAACTGCGCAACTTTGGGGCGAATTGTTGAAATTGACATTTTGAATTCGCTCCGACTAAGCCTTAGCGTGCTTGATGATAAGGGCGAGCCGTTGGTTTTGGGGCAGCACCAATCGCGTTCGACTGTTTTTAAACGAGAGCTTATAGCCTGACGGATTTTTTCGTCGGACACAACCTCGAGTTCTAATTATACTCTGCTGATTGGTGGTCGACCAAGGGCAACTAAAATTCCCTGGTAAAGTCTGACGACAACACGGGTTAGGCCGCTTGTGGGTTTGGGTGTTTTCTGAAACCATAGAAAAAATTACTGCGAACAGGCTTAGCTTCGATTACATTGCGACAAGTCTGATGGTGAGTTTCGTGACCGCATTGCAACGAGCGTATGACGGAGCGAGAATCCCATTCCGCCAAGGACTGAAACGGGAAAGCTGCGTTGAAACGACTACATATTGCAATGATCTCCAGCGAAGTTGTCCCTTTCGCAAAGACCGGCGGGCTCGGTGATGTCTGCGGATCTCTGCCGATCGCGCTTGAGCAACTTGGTCATCAATGTAGCGTGTTCTTGCCCTGCTACCGTAGCGCGATGCATAGTGGATTGCCTATCGAATCGACGCCCGTCGCGTTTACGATTCCGATGGGGGGACGCCATGTAGCCTGCCGAATTTCGAAGTCGCGCCTACCGAATTCCCAAGTTACGATCTACTTCATCGATCAACCCACCTATTTCGACCGCGATGGATTGTACGGCGACAAGCAGGGCGAATACCGCGACAATTGTGAGCGTTTTGCGTTCTTCTGCCGGGCCACGATGGAAGCCATCGCTCAAATGGCACTCGACATCGATATTGTCCATTCACACGATTGGCAGGCTGGTCTAATGCCGGCTTATGTCACAACGGGGTTTGGCGGTTATCCCTGGGCGCGGCGAGCGAAAAGTGTGATGACCATCCACAATCTCGCTTATCAAGGACGTTTCTGGCATTACGACATGGTGCTCACAGGGCTTGATTGGCAGTATTACAACTGGCAGCAGATGGAGTTCTACGGCCAACTGAATTTGATGAAAACAGGCATTGCTTTTGCCGACGCGGTCACCACGGTCAGCCCGACCTATGCGCGCGAAATTACGGAGCCCGAACACGGTTGTGCGCTGGACGGGACGTTGCGTGATCGCGGCCAGTCGCTGATCGGTATCGTGAACGGTGTCGATTACTCGCATTGGAATCCGGCGGTTGACCCTTACATCGCCAAAAAGTTCGACGTCGACACTTGGAAGGCAGGCAAGGCCGAATGTAAACGAGTGCTTCAAGCCGCACATGGGCTTGCAGAGGAGCCTAACACGCCATTAATTGGAATCATCGGAAGATTAGCCGACCAGAAGGGCTGGGACTTGATCATTCCGCTGCTTCAGCGCGGGTTGATGGAACTGCCGGCCCAGTGGGTTATCTTGGGTACCGGCGAAGAGCGTTATGCGCAGCAACTGAAACAACTCGCTTCACATGCATCCGGCAAACTGGCGGTTCGACTCGAGTTTGCTGAACCACTCGCGCATCAAATTGAAGCAGCCAGCGACATGTTTCTTATGCCCAGTCGCTACGAACCATGCGGACTTAACCAGCTTTATAGTTTAAGATATGGTGCTGTCCCCATCGTTCACTCGACTGGAGGTTTAGTTGATACCGTAACAGACACAACACCTCAGTCATTGGCTGATGGGACGGCGACAGGTTTTCGATTCGATGGATATAGTTTGGAGAGTTTGCGTGCATGCGTCGATCGCGCGATCAACATGTTTGGTACGCAACCCGAACTGTGGGAACAGATTGTTGAGCGAGGTATGCAGCAAGATTGGTCGTGGCGACAGAGCGCAGCAGCGTATGAAAGAGTCTATCAGCAGATAAGGGTGTCTATCCTAGTCAGTCACTGAGACATGTAAGCATTCGAGACACGTATGGGCGGAAAACGTGACAACTACACCACCAGCGAACTGCGCCATGATTGGCTTGCGGATCGTTGGGTTATTGTGGCTCCGCAACGCTCAGAACGCCCAGAAGATTATGCCCATTTCGTCTCGATCTTGAACGACAGCAGCGACTGCCCATTCTGCTGCGGCCACGAATATGAAACTCCAGGCACTCTGGCGAGTTACTTTAGTGACGGTGTCAATGATCTTTCGAATTGGCAAGTACGTGTGGTGCCCAACAAGTTCCCGGCGGTGAATGGGGTCAAGTATCGCGTCGATGGCGCAGAAGGAATCGCTACTCCGCATTTTCCCATAGCACCTCCGCTGGAAACGCCGCAGGTCAACGGAACGGGGATTGATCTCTATTTGCGGCGCGAGTTGAGCGGCGGCCATGAAGTCATCATCGAAAGCCCACATCATATTCAATCGTTGTCGCAGTTAGAGCGCGAAACGGTTGCACTGGTATTTCGGGCTTATCGGGATCGCTTGGCCTACTGGAGACGCGAACGCAATTCTTGTTACGCAGTTGTCTTCAAGAATGTTGGTTATGACGCCGGTGCTTCGCTGGCTCATACGCATTCGCAGTTGATTGCAACCGACATCCTGCCGACTGAAGTCCAGCGGCACGTGGCGAGAATGGAAGAATACGAACGCATCGAGGGCACTTGCTTGTTCTGCCGCATGGTGGCTGAAGAGTCTGAGCAAGGTGTGCGCGTCGTAGAAAGAACGGCATCTTTCACCGCGTTTTGCCCGTTCGCAAGTCGCTTACCTTCGATGATCAACATCGTCCCCAACCTGCACGCGAGTTCTTTCGAATCACTGGACCAAGTCGCGCTCGATGAACTCGCTTGGCTGACCCATCGATTGATTCGCAGGATTGAACGCTGTTACCCCAAAGCGGCCTACAATTTCGTCATTCACACTGCGCCGATCGACAAACAAGATTCCTCAGCGTTTCATTGGCGGATGGAATTGTTTCCGCGAATCACAAAAGTTGCTGGCTTCGAATGGGGCAGTGATTGCTACATTAATCCAATGTCTCCCGAATCCGCAGCGGCTCTGTTACGCACGGTGGCGCTGTAGAGTGTCGGCCAAAATTTCCAACAGTAGGGGCCACGAAAGGGGCACAAGTGGGACAAAAAAAAAAAAAAGAATGAGAAAA
>JANRMD010000159.1:0-5749 GCA_033761895.1 Pirellulaceae bacterium
GCATCACGGGGTTGCCGTGCGCGCTTGCGTACAGCAATTGACGGATCCGGAACATGGTTGCGTTAGCAGTGCGTCAGAGATCTCCGCTATCGGATTCAAAGCCGTGCACGGTGGTCGCCTGGCAGGTGTTTTTAAAATCGATGAATCTGTCTTGACTGCGATGGAAGAGGTCAGCTCGGTTGCGCCAGCGCACAATCCGCCTTATTTGGCTGCGATGCGTCAGTTGGCTGAGACTGTGCCCGACATTCCACTCGTGGCCGCCTTCGAAACTGATTTCCATCTGACGATCCCAGAAGCTCGTCGGCGCTATGCACTTCCCAAAGCTTGGGCAGATGCACTGCCGATTCGTAAATGGGGTTTTCACGGAGCCAGCCATCGCTTCATTGCGACTCGCAGCGCTCAGTTGCTTGGTCGTTCCGATGCAAGAGTCATCTCGTGTCACCTCGGCGGCTCGAGCAGTTTGACCGCGATCCACTCAGGCAAGAGTGTCGCGACCACGATGGGAATGAGTCCACAAACCGGTCTGCCGCAGAACAATCGCGTCGGTGACTTGGATCCGTTCTGCCTGCCGATGCTCATGCAGCACACGGGCATGAACCTGGAAGAGATGCTGAAGTCCCTCTCGACCGAAGCTGGATTGCTTGGGTTGTCGGGTGGCGTCAGTGGCGATATTCGCGATCTCGAAAACGCGGCCAACAATGGCAATGCCGATGCGCAATTGGCCTTGGATGTCTACGTAGCCGAGATTCGTCGACAACTCGGTAGTATGCTGGTCGCCCTCGGAGGTTTAGACGCCCTGGTGTTCACCGGTGGCATCGGTGAGAACGGTGCGAATATTCGAGCGGCCGTGTGCAGTGGCTTGAGTGAACTGGGTATCTCGCTGGATGAAGCCAAGAATCGATCCAGTAAAGGTGAGGTACGCTTGGATGCAGCCGATAGCCGCGCTCAGATCTGGATCATTCCGACCAACGAAGAACTTATCGTCGCTCGCCAAACCGCTAGCGCGCTCAAGGACTAAGTGATCATGTTTGTAGCCAAAGTTACAGGGTCTGTGGTGTCGACTGAAAAAGTCGAATCGATGCGCGGTCAAAAGCTGCTCGTCGTGGAACCATTTCGAATCGAACCAACCGACCGCGAGACTTTGATCACGACTGGTCGGACGTTCATTGCGGTCGATATGTTAGGCGCGGGCGTTGGCGATATGGTCTTGATCGTTCAAGGCAGTAGCGCGCGGTTCACGCCTGAAACCAACAAGCTACCGATCGATTGTGTCGTCATCGGCATCGTCGATTCCGTCAACATCGAAAAGAAATCTGTTTACAACCGTCAAGCCAGCGACGCAGAAGCCCAGCTCCGCGAGGCTCAACTTCGCGAGGCTCAGTAACGTTAACGAAAAGGATCGCTCCTACGTGCAGTAGTTCAAGCTCTGGCTTGCTAGTTTTTCAACTTGAAGTTCCAACCCGATTGCCAGTTAGAGCTTGAATTCCTGCACGTTGAATTCACTAACCCGAAGCGTTAGCGAGGGGCGACCTACCAATCGATCCCTCGCTAACGCAGCGGGTTACTAAAACTCCCCTCGCTAACGCAGGGCGTTACGAAAAGAAGACAAGACAATCCAAACCGGTGGCTAGCGCCAATCCGAGCACATAACACCAACACCACAAAATCAATCATGCAAATTAGCGAAGAACTCATCCGCAGCTTGGTCACTCAAGTTATCAAAGAAGTCCGCGGCAGCAGCCAAATCGCTGGCGGTGCTACAGCCAACTTCAGCGGCCACTATGGCATTTTTGATGACGCGGACCAAGCGGTCGCTGCCGCTCGTCAAGCCTTCGAGCAATTGCGCACGCGTCCTATCTCGGATCGCAAGAAAGCCATCGACCACATCCGCCGCATCTCGATCGATCAATCGGTTGAACTCGGCACGATGGAAATGAACGAGACCAAAATCGGTCGACTCGAACACAAAATCGCCAAGCTACAAACGCTCGGCCAACGAGTGCCTGGAACGGAGTTCCTGACAACGCAAGCTTACAGCGGCGATAAAGGTTTAGCAGTGATCGAGCACGCACCCTTCGGTGTCATCGGCGCGATCACTCCTGTCACGCACTCGTTGCCAACGATCACCGGTAACGCAATCAACATGATCGCTGCCGGGAACACGTTGGTCGTGAACCCGCACCCAAGCGGCCGGTTGGTTGCGGCCGAAGGCGTCAAACGATTCAACCAAGCCATCGCTGCCGACATCGGTATTGAGAACTTGATCTGCGTTATTCGCAATCCAACGCTCGAATCTGCTGCGGCGATCTTCAAGAATCGCGACGTAGCGCTGATCTGCGTCACCGGCGGCCCGGCAGTGGCTCGCGCTGCGTTGAACAGCGGCAAGCGCGCAATTGTGGCTGGTCCAGGCAACCCACCGGTGGTTGTCGATGAAACCGCAGACCTCGACAACGCGGCTCGTTGCATCATCGAAGGCGCAACATTTGATAACAACCTGCTATGCATCGCTGAGAAGGAAGTCTTCGTAGTCGAGTCCGTTTTCGATGCGATGATGGCGGCCATGGATCGAGCTGGCGCGGTCCGTTTGAATAGCTCTCAAGTCGCTAAGTTGACCGAAGCCGCATTCGCTGAAGTCGGTGAAGGGGCTCATAAGCACTTATCTCCAACTAAGGCATTGCTTGGACAAGACGCTGTTAAGCTCGCTCAAGCCGCTGGTCTATCGATCGATCCAAAGACACTGTTGCTGTTCGGCGAAACACCCGCTGAGCATCCCTTTGTGTACGTCGAGCAGATGATGCCTTTCGTGCCATTCGTTCGCTGCCGCGATATCGATCACGGTATCGAGTTGGCCAAGCATTACGAGCATGGCTATCGCCATACGAGCATCATTCACTCGCGCGACGTTCGCAACATGACCAAGATGGCTCGCGCCATGGACACAACCCTGTTCGTCAAGAATGGACCGTGCATGGCAGCTTTGGGTTTGGGTGGCGAAGGCTATCCGTCGTTCTCCATCGCTGGTCCAACCGGCGAAGGAGTCACAACACCGCTCACCTTTACCCGTGAACGCCGTTGCAGTTTGATCGACGATTTGTGGATCCTCGGCAACCCGAATATGTAACAGGCTTGAGGCGTGAGGTTTGAGGGCTTAAGGAATACCAGATGCAAGTAGCTTTGATTGTCGGTCATGCGCATGCGACCGTGAAACATCCAACACTTGCTGCGAACAAGTTGCTCGTTGCGCAACCTTTGGCCGCAGATGAAGTGTCCGCTGATGGTGCACCGTTGCTGGCCGTTGATCGCTGCGGAGCCGGAGCTGGAGACCGAGTGATACTGACCAGCGACGGAGCCGCGATCAGAGAGATCTTCGGAGTCCAGAACTCACCCATCCGCTGGGCAGTTCTCGGAATCCTCGACCAAAAGAAACTTACCTAGTACTTGTGCACCTCGGCACCTCGTTCCCAGGCTCTGCCTGCGAACCCACTGCCTTGCAGGCTCCGCCTGCCGAAATCCAGAACACCTGAAAAGTAACTACAAAACAGAAACTCAGGGCAAAACCGCAAGGCGGAGCCTTGAAGACACCGCGTTCCCAGGCAGAGCCTGGGAACGAGCAACAGCCTACAGCCTAAACTCCTACAGCCTGCTCCATGAACCTTACAGCAACACAAATTGAAGACATCGTACGCGTCGTCGTTGAACGACTGCGTTCAGGTGTTGCTGCGCCGGTGGTTCAAGCTCCGCAACCGAAGATTGCCGAGCCGACGGTGGGCGAAGTCCACTTGAGTGAGCGAGTCATTACGCTCGAGTCGCTGAAGGACAAACTGAGCGGTGCCAAGTCGATCGTCGTTCATCCGAAAGCAGTCGTAACTCCGGCGGTGAAGGATACCCTTCGCCAACAGGGCATTCGACTCGTAAGGCAACTGCCCGGCATTGCTTCAAGCTCCGTGCGGCCTGCCCCCTTGTTGCTGTTAGCCAGTGAATCGCACCATTCCATGCTCAGCAAGCGAGTTTGTTCGAAGCAAGCCACCAGCGTACTGGCAGGCGAACTGCCCAGCGCTGTTTCGGTCATCGATCAACATCTGACGGACGGAAAACTTGGAGCCGTTTGGTGTTCGCCCACTCCGTTCGCCTGCGTTGCAGCAACTTATAGCAATTCGCGTTTGCGAGCCGTTCAGTTGTCCGATCTTCAGGACTTGCCCCGAGCCATCGAACAAGCTCAACCGAATGTTCTCATCATCGATTGCCAAAGATGGAGTCCGCCATCGATCGCGAACTTGGTGAGCAACTGGTATAGGAGTCTACGCTAATGCACATTTACAAAGTCATTGGAAGTGTCACGCTCAGTCGTTGCCATCCAAGCTTTAGCGGCGCGCGGTTGCTAGCCACGGAACCGATGGGCGCTGAAGCGATTGGCGGCCCACCGACCAAGGATCCAGATCTCGTGGTCGTTTGGGACGACCTCGGAGCTGGCATGCATGCACGGATCGCAGTTGCCGACGGAGCCGAAGCAGCTCAACCGTTTAAGCCCGACATGAAAGCAGTCGACGCTTATTGCTCAGCCATACTCGACACCATTCACATCGATCCAGCCGCGTACAAACAGATCAAAACGTAGCCTAGGCATCTTGCCTGGGTAAGTAGCCTAGGCATCTTGCCTGGGTCAGTAACCCTAACACAACCGCATTCAACATAAACCGAGGTAACCATGATTAACGCTCATCAAATCAAGAAAGACATCTGCGAGATCGGCCAGCGGATCTATAACAAAGGCTTCGCCGCCGCCAACGACGGTAACATCACTGTCCGTATCAGCGAAAACGAAGTTCTCTGCACGCCGACCATGCACTCCAAGGGCTTTCTCAAGCCGGACGATATCTCGACCATAGATATGACCGGCAAGCAGATTTCTGGACGCAAGAAACGCAGTAGCGAAGCACTATTGCACCTCGAGATCTACAAGCAACGACCCGACATTAAGTCCGTTGTTCACTGCCATCCACCGCATGCCACAGCGTTTGCGATCGCTCGCGAACCAATTCCTCAATGTGTGTTACCGGAAGTTGAAGTTTTTCTTGGCGACGTGCCTATCACTCGCTACGAAACACCTGGCGGTCAAGCCTTCGCGGACACGATCATTCCATTCGTTGACAAGTGCAACGTGATGATTCTCGCGAACCACGGCACGGTTAGCTTCGGTGAGAACGTGGAACGAGCTTATTGGTGGACGGAAATCCTCGACGCCTATTGCCGCATGTTGCTGCTGTCACGTTCATTGGGTCGCGTCAACTACTTGAACGAGACCGAAAGCCGCGAGTTGCTGGCGCTCAAGGACAAGTGGGGCTTCTCAGATCCGCGTAACACCGATGAATACAAGAACTGTGATATTTGCGCAAATGATATTTTCCGCGAAAGCTGGGCTTCGTCGGGTGTGGAACGCAAAGCCTTTGATGCGCCGCCACCGATGAAACCAGCGGCTGCGGCTGCAGTTGCCAGCGCCGCTTCTGCCGTTCAATCGGCTCCAGCGGGTATGGATGAAGAACGACTGATTAAGTTAATCACTGAACAAGTGATGGCCCAGTTGAAGGGTAAATAGTTGGCTTATGTGAGCCGACGGCGCTAGCCGCGGGTCTCGAAGTCGGGCGGTTCGAATAATTCGAGTCCTTCCAACACCAAAAAGTACAAGCAGCATAAACATTGGATAGTCGCCCAGTTATGGAAGACCAGTCCTCCGAGACCCGCGGCTAGCGCC
>JANRMD010000160.1:0-13683 GCA_033761895.1 Pirellulaceae bacterium
CTTGACTTTTGCAAATCGTTGTTTTTTTATACCCATTTGTGGTACGCAAAGGGCGAGCCGCATTGCAACATCCGATCCGCTACTCATGCTGACTGTTTTATCAAACGATTGGCTTTGATGAATCTAAGCGACAACAAACTCAAGCGATCGGTTGTCTATAAGCTTGACTCTTCGTCGACTTTTCCACCAAGCAGTTTCAGGTTAAGGGAGCCACCTTTGAAAAGCATTTCATCAAGGGCATTGTGAACATTCGGCATGTTAATCTCCCCATCGCGGCCGCTCTCTAAACTGAACTGCACGGTACGTCGCATCAGTTCTTTGATGAATGCAGCGCTGACGCCCTGGGGGAAATCGCAAAGGTGTCAGATACCAATTTTGCAAAGGTACCTGACACCTTTTCAATTCCCCGCAACTTAGTGATAGGCCAGCCGCCAGGGATGTTGCGACTCGGCGAAGTGTCCACTGAAAATATCCTAAGCGCTCGTCGCCATTAATCGCAGCGTCTCAGGTTAGTGGGCAGTCAATCAGCTGGCTCATCCGCAGTTGGGCTCGTCTGCACAACATCTGTTCGCATCTGCTGATTCAAGATCGTCGCCTGCTCCAGCATCAGTGCAGCGAAATCGCGGTCGCTATTCCGCATCCAACTCATCACCGTACTAATCACGAGCTCTTTCAGGTAAGCGAACGAAAATCCCTCAGTCGCCCCGGCAGCAATCAGTACTTGATCGGCTTGCCAACTCGTTTCGTTGGACAGATTGCGTTGCCAGTTCCCCAAGTACGCGCGACGCTCTTCAATGCTTGGCAAGTTGAAGTGATACTTGCGATCAAACCGACTGGGCCGATCCATAATGGCGGAATCGATGCGTTCAGGATGGTTGGTCGTGGCCAAGATAATCAGACCATGATTCTGTTCGAACCCATCAATCTGATTGAGAAAGAAAGATCGATTCTCGTCGTTGACCAGCGAATCCAAATCCTCAAGAACTAGCACACACGGTCTCAAACCGCGTGCGCGCTCGAAAACCAAGTGCCACATCTGCTCGGCGGTGTAGTAATGGTGACTAAGGCTCTGCACGTAGAGGCTCGCAATCCCCAGTTCCTTGACTAAAGCTCGAACGCAATGCGTCTTTCCATTGCCGGGCGGTCCGATCATCAACGCTCCGCGACGCCAAGAAATCCCCAGACGCCGATAACGATCTTCGGACTCGAGGAACGTGGCAAAATCTTTGCGAATGATCGACTTCATCTCATCCGCTAGAATGAGATCCTCAAAAGTTGCTTTCTGCGTAGCGTGATACAGTGCCTCGTTACGCTGCCAGTGTCCATTGGAGAACACCAGGATCGCCTCGCCCGGTTCGTGCGTCTTGCGCTCGACATCGAGCACGAACTCTTCAGCAATTTCTCGTGTCGGCGCGACTATCCAATAACGACTGTCTCCACCGCAACTGGTCTGCCAATTCAGATTAATGACGCGGAGCTGATGACCATTCCAGCGTACTTGCCAAACCACCTGCGAGTAGCTGGTGAAGAGTCGATCGTGGTCTTCACCGCCCCAATAAAGATACGATTCCGGTCGCGGGCTACTCTCTGGCTGCAACTCGCAATGGCCCAGTTGAGCATACTCTTTCACATCCAAGCTGTTGGAGGTCACGACCGATGCATGGGGATGAGCCGCCAGAATCATCGCTTCAACGCGCAGCGGCAAGGCCGACGAGTTTTCAGCGAGCGCATCAATTAAGAAAGTCGGCGAAAGTTGTGGGTTCTGCATGAATGTCCTGATTGTCCCTTAGTTTTTGTGAATGCATCTCAGACAGTAGTATATGGAGAATGGTTCGCGCATCTTAAGACGATTTGCTTTCGCAAATGCGTTACCTTGTCAAAGGCAAATGTATAAGGATAAGGGGAAGGTAGCGGAATGCGTCAAGCATTTCGAAAGTCTTGATGCATTCCGCTACAAGATTACTCAAAATACTTTACGACGTCCGTGCTACCTAATAGTCAACAAGTCTGAAACGGGGATTGTTTGCATAAGCGGCGGGTTCAGCGGACGAGGATGTCCGCGCTCCAGAAAACCAGACCAACGGACTGGAACTCCGACAAACACTGTCAGCAAATCAGGTGCTTTGAGAACACTTCGAGCGATATGGTAGCGGAATGCGTCAAGCATTTTGTGGGTATTGTGGGGTATTGTGGTAGCCCTCGAAAGCCTTGACGGCTTCCGCTACCTGCTGGTGTGGTAAACTGAATAGCGAAATGTGCTGCCAGAAATCTAACGGCAGACGGCGTGAAGTGTGTCTCGAAGGGAGTGTCGTGGTGATCAAACTAGTTTTCGCTTGGTCAATTGTTGCTATTGCCCTGTCGGCCGATATAGTTCAGGCGAATGAAAATGCGTACGCCGTAGTTGTAAGTAAAGAAACATCGGCGGACTCCGAGTGGTCCAAAGTAGTCGACGCACTAGTTGCCAAGCATGACGCAAAAACGATTGTTTACGACGGCTCGGTCACTGAATCGTTGGATAAGCTTAAAGGCCAATTTCCTCGATATGCCTGCTTCGTTGCTAGACCGAGTGAGGCGGGGCTGAAGTTTGTGGCTGATGTCCACCAACTCACACGCCAGCTAGATGATGATCCCTACACCGATCTACGATGGGGAATTTTGACAGGCTACGATGCTGAGAACGCTTTGACGATCGCCAAGCATCATGCACCTCTGGTGATCGAAAAGTCAGCGGCGGGAACTGAGATCGCGCTGGACATGTGCAAAGAGGGAATCTGGTATTGCGAATTGGAACAAAACAAGTTCGTCAAGAAAGAGGCTGGCAGTGGGCCCAAGGCGGAGAAGGGCCCAAGCGATACTACACAAAAACTCGTCGAACTGCTCAACGAGTACAAGCCTGACTTGTGGGTTACTTCGGGACACGCAACCGAACGCGACTGGCAAATCGGTTTCCGTTATCCGAATGGACAATTCCGATCGAAACGCGGGCAACTGTTCGGTCAAGACCGTCAGGGCCAGCGGTTTGATGTGAGTTCGTCGAACCCCAAAGTCTATATGCCGATCGGTAATTGCCTGATGGGTCACATCGATGGCCCCGATGCCATGGCACTGGCCTACATGAAATCCGCTGGCGTGTATCAGATGCTCGGCTACACCGCACCAACTTGGTTTGGTTACGGCGGTTGGGGCGTGCTGGATTACTTCGTTGAGCAACCGGGACGATACACCTTTAATGAGGCCTTCTTTGCCAATCACCATGCGTTGATCCATGCCTTACAACAGGATCCTAAGTCACGCGGCTTAAAGTTTGATCGCGATGTGGTCGCATTCTATGGCGACCCAGCTTGGGAAGCTCGCATGGCAGTTGCTGGTCGAGCATATGAGCAGACACTTACCGAAGATAACGGAATCTACACCTTCGAGATCAAGCTCAACCGTGGCGCGGACTCGTTCAAGCCCATCAACACCAACGGCGCGCAGCGCGGCTGGCGGCCGATCGTTCAGTTTCTTCCACAACGCGTAAAGGACGTTAAGATCATCGATGGGGACGATTTGAAGCCCGTCATTACCGACGATTTCATTTTGATCCCGAACCCTCGCGAAGCGGATCTTGATCGCAAGTATCTCGTGCGTTTCAGTGCTGCAAAGCTCTAGCAGGCTGCTGAAAAAGTAACCCGAAGCGTCAGCGAGGGACCGAGTTACGGCGTCGACTTGACGATGCAGAAAGGTCCCTCGCTAACGCTTCGGGTTATGAAAAGCCAAACCAAACGTCGTCCCGATCGTTTCAAAGCAACAAATAGTGCAACATCAAAAGGCGCTAGCGGCCCGTTGATTTAGTGAGCCGACGGCGCTAGTGGTCTGTTTTTTTAGTGAGCCGACGGCGCTAGCCGCGGGTGACCGAAGGAGCAATCGTTCATCACCTATAAACCTGCCCATGCAGAATAACTTCCAGTTCAACTTGCATTGGAACGAGCCAAATCCAAGCACGCACCAAACTTCGAGACCCGCGGCTAGCGCCGACGGCTCACTAAATCAACAAGCCCTTGACGCATTCCGCTACGTGGGATCCGAAATGCTTGACGCATTCCGCTACCTGGAAAACTAAAGGAACGCCCGGCTACATTCGCGGGCGTTGGCGGTTAGAATAGCTCCGCACTTGCTGGGCTGTTGCTCTCAGCAAGTGATTCCTTTGCTGATTACCTTGCTGATAACTGCCGTCGCGTTTGAGATTTTCATGGCCTTGCATTCAACCGTTCAAGTTTCATTGGCTGAGCGAAGCTACCCGATTCATATCGGCCAAGCATTATCGCCATCGTTTCCTAAGTGGCTTGCGGAGCGATGTCCCAAAAGCCGCCATGCAGTTGCGATCAGCGATGTAAACGTCAATTCATTTGGCGAGCAATACTGTGGGGAACTGCGCGGTGCGGGCTATCGCGTATCGAAATTGACCATTCCCAGTGGCGAAGCGAGCAAGTCCTTGACGGAAGCGGCGCGATTGTGGGAAGCGATGCTGGACGAACATACCGATCGTGGTTCAGTTGTCATTGCGATTGGTGGTGGCGTAGTGGGTGACTTGGCGGGCTTTGTAGCGGCTTCGTTCAC
Source organism: Pirellulaceae bacterium (assembly GCA_033761895.1). Classification (GTDB taxonomy): domain Bacteria; phylum Planctomycetota; class Planctomycetia; order Pirellulales; family Pirellulaceae; genus Aureliella. The sequence continues at coordinate 4,600 of JANRMD010000160.1, forward strand.
GCGAGGATTGCCGCTGGTACAGGTTCCAACCACGTTGCTCAGTCATGTCGACTCAAGTGTCGGTGGCAAGACCGGAGTGAACCTACCCAAAGCTAAAAACATGGTCGGTGCGTTCTGGCAGCCGAGCATGGTCGTTATCGATACCGATTCTTTAAACTCGCTACCACAGCGTGAGTACGTTTCTGGTCTTGCCGAAGTCCTCAAGTATGGCGTGATCCTGATTCCTGACCTGCTCGATTACCTTGAGCAGAATGTTGCACCTGTGCTGCGCAAGGATGCGACGGCTGTTTCGCATTTGGTGGCTGAGTCCTGTAAGGCCAAAGCCATGGTGGTTCAGCAGGACGAACGCGAAACAACAGGCCTGCGAGCGATACTCAACTATGGTCACACGTTTGCACATGCATTGGAAAGCGTCGTGGGTTACGGCCAGTTGCTGCATGGTGAAGCGGTTTCCATCGGCATGCATATGGCCGCTTGTTTGGCTTACCAGTTGAAACGGGTGCCGATGAGTTTTGTGGAACGTCAACGCAACTTGCTAGTAGCCTTGCAATTGCCAACACAGTTTACGAATGCGGAGCCCGATAAGCTTTGGGCGGCCATGCAACACGACAAAAAAGTAGAGCATGGTCAATTGCGTTTTATCTTACCGACCCAATTCGGGCATGTTGAACTCGTCCCAGGAATTACCAAGCAGCAAACGCTTGACGCCATCGCGCTGGCCAATCAAATTACTGACTCTCCATAATCCCTCCAAAACAAAGCAGCTCCAAGCATGACCAAAACCCTCTCCGTTTTGTTCGCACTTGTGTGCACATTCGCTATTGCCACCGAACCAACCAAGTCGCTACCTAGAAGTAAGCCTGAGGCTGAAGGAGTTTCTTCCGCAGCCCTACTGGACTTCGTAACGACGGCCGATCGCGAATCGAATTCGCTTCACAGTTTTATGTTGGTACGGCATGGAAAAGTTGTCGCCGAAGGCTGGTGGACACCGTACAACCCGGAAAGTCGCCACGAGCTTTATTCGCTGAGTAAAAGCTTTACGTCGACCGCAGTTGGATTGGCGATCGCTGAAGGCAAGCTCAGTCTCGATGACCAAGTTTCAAAGTTCTTCCCTGACGACATGCCAGCTGAACCGAGTTCGCAGTTGAAGGCGATGCGGGTCCGCGATCTGCTAACGATGTCGACTGGCCATACCTCGGAACCGAAGCTTGGGAAGACTGATGTGTGGACCAAGGTCTTTCTCGGGCACCTGGTTACTCACAAGCCAGGTACATTTTTCATGTACAACACGCCTGCAACTTATATGTTGTCGGCGATTGTGCAAAAGCAAACCGGGACAACAACGTTGGAGTTTCTGAAGCCCCGCTTGTTCGAACCGCTAGGGATCGTTGAGCCAACTTGGGGAACGAGCCCGCAAGGCGTTTCGCTGGGCGGCTATGGCTTGAACGTGCGTACGGAAGACATCGCCAAGTTCGGTCAGCTCTACCTGCAGCGAGGCAAATGGGGCGACAAGCAGTTGATTCCAGCTGAATGGATCGATCTAGCCACCTCACGTCAAGTTTCCAACGGCAGCAATCCAACAAGCGATTGGGAGCAGGGTTACGGGTACCAATTCTGGCGATGTCGACATGGAAACTACCGAGGTGACGGAGCCTTCGGTCAATACTGCATTGTCTTACCCCAACAGGACGCAGTAATTGCCATCACGTCTGGTACAAAAGACATGGCGGCAGTGCTAAATCTCGCCTGGGATAAACTGTTGCCTGGCATTCAAGAACAAGCACTTGAATCCAATCCATCAGCTGAGCAACGATTGCAAGAGAAACTTGCGAGGCTCACGATTCCTACACAGGCAGGTGAGGCTGAGTCGCCAACTTTTGCAAGCATCGACAAAAAACGCTTTACATTTTCGAAGAACGAGCGAGAACTTGAAGGTATCTCGCTGGAACGTTCCACTGATGGCAACTTTGTACTTGTGACGCGGTCTGGTGACAGTGAGCATCGCATCGTTTGTGGAAAAGATGCGTGGATCAACAACAAAACCAAGTTCGGGCCCTATTTGGAACAGTCGATAGCAGCCAGCGGCGCTTGGACCCAAGACCATGAGTACACAGCCAAACTCTGTTTGTACGAGACTCCGTTTTGCTTAACGACTCGCCTTCAATTCAAAGGCGATGAAGTGTTGGTCAACATTGAATCCAATGTAGGCTTTGGGCAAAGCAAGTGGCCTGAATTGGTTGGTAGTACCAAATAGGCTCTTGTTTTTGAGCTAGAAATTCAGCTCCTCCTCTCTCCCAACTGGATCTTGCTATGAAGATTGCGATTACCGATTACAGCTTTCCGAACCTTGAAATTGAACAAGGGATTCTGAAAGCCGCTGGTCATGAAGTGGTGGCCTGGAAGGAAAAGCGACCGAGCGCTGAGCTGGTTAACCTAGTTCGAGATGCTGACGTGGTGATCACGCAATTTGCGAGCGTGAATGCTGAGGTTATCGCGAGTATGCAGCAATCGAAAGCGATTGTTCGCTACGGCATTGGAGTCGACAACGTCGATTTGGCAGCAGCTCGAGCGCGCGGGATTTCGGTCTGCAATGTACCAGACTACTGTATCGACGAAGTCGCTGACCATACACTCGCATTTATTCTGGCCACGACCCGGCAAGTCGTCACGAATAGCAATTTGGTTCACTCGGGCAAATGGGGATTAGCTACCGCGCTGGAGCAGATGCGAACGATGCGAGACTTGACTATCGGCGTAGTTGGTTTCGGTAGAATCGGACGCGAAGTTGCGGCGAGACTGAAAGCGTTCAAGAGCCGCGTACTGGTCCATGATCCCGTGGTTGTGGATTCGACAATTATACAAGCAGGTTGCTCGCCCGCTTCACTTTCTCAATTGCTTGCTGAGTCGGATGTGATCACGCTGCATTGTCCTTCAACGGCCAGCACTCGGGGTTTGATCAATCGAGATTCACTTGCGACTACAAAGCGTGGAGTGATTCTGATCAATTTGGCTCGAGGTGACCTCGTCGATTCACCAGCGTTGACCGAAGCCCTGCAAAGTGGTCAGGTTTCCAACGCGGCGTTGGATGTCTTCGCACCCGAACCAATTCCCGCCGATCATGACATTCTCAAGATGGACAACGTTATTCTCGCTTCTCATATCGCTTCGGCAAGCGTACCTGCGGTTCGCAAGCTGCGAGAGACGGCAGCTGGATTGGCACTGCTGGCGGTAAGTGGTAAACCACTTCCAAACGTCGTCAACTGATCAACGCTCTATCCGTCTAGGTTGGTTAATTACTGAGGTTTTAGAAAATGGTGAAACCACTGTTCCACGGCGTTTGCGCTTCCACTGTGACTCCATTTCATTCTGATGGCAGTTTGGCTTTGGAACGCATGCAAGCTCACATCGACTGGATCGTGAACGAGGGCTCGCATGCGTTATCGCCGCTGGGTAGCTCGGGAGAGTTCATCGCGCTTGAGTTAGACGATCGGAAGAGAGTATTAGAAGCGGCCCTCCAAGCCAATGCAGGTCGTCTGCCGGTTGTTGCTGGAACGCATCACTACACGACACGTACCACGATTGAGCTTTCCAAGCATGCTGAACAATCCGGCGCTGATGCCCTACTGATCGTCCCGCCGTATTACATGGCACCCACGCCGAGCCAAGTGATGGACCATTTTCGGCGTGTGGCTGAGTCTGTGTCTATTCCGATTGTCCTTTATCACAACATTCCGCTAACTGCAGTGGACTTGAAGACCCAGCAATTGGTCAAGCTATTTGAAGAAAAGGTCATCGGCGGAGTGAAGATGTCGAATCCAGAACCGGATCGCATTTGCGAGTTGCTACAAGCGACAGAGGGAAAGTTGTTTGTGTATGCGGGTATTGATACTGTTGCCTTTGAAGGGTTGTGCCATGGCGCTCATGGTTGGATCTCAGGCATACCAAGTATGGTGCCTCGTTCCGCGCGTCAGCTATACGAAGCGATTGTGACGCGTGGCGACCTTCATGAGGCTCGAATCCTGTGGAAGCAGCTCGGCCCGCTGATGAGACTGCAATTCAGCGCCTACCATTCCAAGGGCGAAGGGGCTCATTGGTTCAGTGTGATGAAAGCTACACTGAATATGATTGGACCCTTTGTGGGCGACCCTTGCCCACCAGTTCTGCCATTACCAACCAGTTACCGCGAGACGCTAGCGGAGAATCTGCGCGCCCTTGGATATCAAACTAAATAGATAACGACGAATCACCAATGACAACTATCTCCATCAATGCTCTCACGAAATTCACTCAGGCCGCACTTGGCTCAGTTGGCGTGAGTGAAAAAGACGCCCTAGCAAGCGCTACCGCCTTGGTAACAACCGATGCGATGGGCGTGTTTACTCATGGTACGAAGTTACTGTCTGGCTATTTAAAGAAACTCAAAGGGGGCGGCTATCGAGCGAGTGTCTCTCCTACGATTGAGCGTGAAGGACTGGGGTGGGCAATTGTTGATGGACAGTCAGCCTTGGGGCAAGTCGGTTCTTGCTTCGCAATGCAGTTAGCGATTGAGAAAGCTCGCCAGGTTGGTATCGCCTATGTCGGATTGCGAAACACTGGGCATATTGGCGCTGCTGGTTACTACGCTGTTATGGCCGCTCGCGAAGGCCTGATCAGCATGGTGACTGGTAACGATATGCCCAGTGTCGCTGCACCTGGATCGCGCAAAGCGGTGCTCGGCAGCAATCCACTGGCCTACGGCATTCCAGTTGGCTCGGGCGACCCAATTATCCTCGACATTGCTACCGCTGCAGTTGCGGGGGGCAAAGTTTACGCTGCGATTCAACGAGGAGAACCGGTCAATCCAACTTGGTTGATCGGCCCCGATGGCAAACCAACCGTTGATGGCAGTCTTTATCCAACTCAAGCTTCATTGGCTCCCATGGCGGGGCACAAGGGTTATGGCTTCGGGCTCTGGTGTGAGATTCTTTCGGCCGCGTTGCCCGGCGGCAATATGACCTGGCAAGTTGGCAGTTGGATGTTTGATGAACCGTCACTCCCGTCCTACCACAACGCATCCTTCATTGCGATTGATATTGGTGCGATGGTTCCGCGCGAGCAGTTTGAAAAGCGAATTCGCGGATTGATCGATGAGATTCACGCGACACCCACGGCAGAGGGCGTTGAGCGAGTGTTAATGCCTGGCGAACGCGAGTGGGGCATGTATCACAACGCACTTCAATCCGGAATTGCTTTGCCGCAAGATGTCATTGAGAAGCTGTCCCAGGCGGCTGAGTTTACAGGTGTCGCATTTCCAAGAGATTCACTGAGTTAGGCAGCTTCATGCAGTGCATCGGTCTCGATATCGGTTCGACCACAATTAAAGGTGCCGTGTTGGATTTAAACCAACGCGATATCTGCCGTGTCGTGCAGAGACCGTTCCCTCAACCCGAGGCCGGATTGCCTGGCGGTTTTTTCGAAGTTGATCCGCAAGCAGTGGTGAGTGCAACTGAAGAAGTCGCGACCGAGTTGCTTGGTCAAGCCCCTGAAGCAAAAGCCATTTTCTGCTCTGGGCAGATGGGAGGTATGGTTCTGGTCGATCCGTCCGGTGCTGCACTCACCAACTATCTGTCATGGCGCGATCAGCGTACTATGCAATCGCTTGGAAACTCGAACTCATATCTTCAAGCGATTCGTGAACGCTGGACAAACGGTGAGTTATCTGACTTGGGAAACGAGCTTCAAGCTGGCTCGGTTTCAAGTTTGCTTTTCTGGTTGGCTCAACATAATCAGTTGCCTTCAGTAGTTGCGACACCCGTGACCATTGCCGACTTTGTGCTTGGGCGTCTTTGTCGCTGCACACCTAAGATGGATCCAACGCAGGCCATCGGTCTACTGGATCTGCAATCCGGCAAGTGGCATTTGTCGGCGTTTGACGCACTCGGGTTGTCGGCGATTAGGTGGCCACAACTGGCGAACTATCGCGAACCGATTGGAACTTGGAACATTCAAGGGAAACAACTCGCCTGCCATGCGTCCTTGGGTGATCAACCCTGTGCGCTCAAGGGAATTGGTTTGTCGCAACAAGAGTTGTCCATCAATGTTTCGACGGGCTCTCAAGTCAGTCGCTTGACGGAGCGTTTTCTACCAGGGCCATATCAATCTCGATTTTACTTTGATGGAGCGATCTTAAACACCATCACTCACTTGCCCGCTGGCCGTTCACTCAACGTGCTGTTCGAACTGTTGACGGAGTTGGCTCGAGCCGAAGGCGTAGTGCTCAATCGAGCCTGGGAGTACATCGCAAGGAACACTGAGAAAGCAGATGGCGGTGGCTTGGATGCAAAACTGTCCTTCTTTGCTGGCCCGCTTGGCCATTGTGGCCAAATCGAAGGTATCACTACAGAGAACCTTACGGTGGGGAATCTGTTTTATGCCGCATTTCGCAATATGGCCGACAACTATCGCGACTGCATGGGTCGCTTGTGCGCTGACCGCACGGGATTCAGCCTTGCACTTTCGGGCGGATTGACGCGAGCCATGCCTGCACTACGGCAATTGATTGAAGATCGCTTCAGAATGCCCATCCGCGACTCTGCGGTCACGGAAGAAACTCTGCTCGGATTACTGGAGATCGCTAGCCAAGTTTACCTGCCAGAAACCCCAACTGTCACTTGATAAGACGAGAGCCTTAGCGTGGAGACTGAATGATGAGAAACGAGATACCCAAAAAGCTGGTTTGCATTTGGTTATTGGTCTGTGGTGCAACATCGATTTGCGATGTTGTTAACGCGCAAAGCAACTCAGGCGGGACCGCCGCATCGAAGTTCATCGATCACTCGTTGCTCATCGCTCCTGAGTTACCGTGTACTTGGCCGACAGCTCCTTTTCCGCGGTTTCAGCTAACGCATCAGCGTATGATTGGTCCCGAATCCAACTACAACGTCGATGTGCTCTTGATCGATGGTAATACGGGAACGCAGTTGGATGTGCCGCCGCATTCGGTGGCAAGACCAGAACTGAAACGCGAGAAGTCAGGGCCGTTAGGTTTGGCTTACACCGATCAAATTGAGGCTTGGCAGTTCGGAGGTGAAGCGTGTGTGGTCGATGTCCGTGTTCTTTTGGATAAAGCTCCCAAGGGAGAGAGTCCGCTGGTAAAGCGTGAACACGTTGAACGCTTTGAAAAGCAATATCGCAAGCTTCATTTTGGTGATGTTGTTTTGTTTCGCAGCGATTACACCGACAAGTACTATCGTCCGTTTCCTGAGGGAAACCGGTTTATTGCTGACGCACTGGATCGCAAGTCTCCAGGATATCCCGATCCTGATCCGGATTGTATGGAGTTCTTGGCAACGCGCGGCGTGATGACGTTGGGAACGGACAGTGCGAGTATGGGGCCACTGCCCGATCTCGCCGAACCAACTCATTATGCTGGATTGAAGTACGGCATGATCTGGACCGAAAGCGCGACGAACCTAGGTGCTCTCCCACCTACTGGAGCATTTTATTGCATGCTGGGGCCCAAGCATCAGGGCGGACCATATGGCGAAGGACGTGCGTTCTCCATTGTCGGAGGCGATCTACCCAAGCAACTGATTGAGGCAGCGAAGAACAAGCGTGTGGTCGATCTTTCTCCGACACTCTCGCCCGACATGCCGATCGCTTCGCCAGGCATTGGCACCGGGCAGCATCGGCAGGCGTACCTCAAGATTGACTTTCTCTATTCAGAGTATCTGGACATGTGGCATCATGCACACATGATGGATGCAATGGCGGGAACGCACTTGGTTCCGCCATCCTACGCCTTACCATCAGCTGACGCGAAAGTTGCGTACGCACCCGAGGCTCGCGGTTGGTTGGATGAGTACGAGAAGGCCTATGGACCTCGCGGAACAAGTTCGATGACGACTGAGCAAGTACCGCTGGAGTGGATGAGTGGAACAGCGAGAGTGATCGATGTACGGCCTCTGATTGGAACCACGAACAAGAGTACTTGGCCTACTTCGCCGGAAATTACAACTGAGTGGATCAAGAAGTTCGAATCGCAAGCAGGTGAACTGCGCAGCGGTCAAGTCGTATTGCTGCACACAGGGCACGTCGACAAGTATTACAAAGCGCCCCCTGCTAGCGATGGCTTGTGGGCCGATCCGCTGAAAGGAAAAAGCGAAGGTTGGCCCGCGCTAAGCACTGAAGCAGTGAAATACTTGAAGAGCAAGGGCATTCGCTGTGTAGCGACGGACGCTCCTGATTTGGGTGGAGTTGATCCCAAACGGGCGCTCATGACCTACTGGGCACTGGGTAGCAACGAAATGGTGGGCGTCGAGTTTCTAAGCAATGTGAGCAAAGTGGCAGATGGAAACTACTTTGTATTCGTGCCACTAAAAATCCAAAACTGCCACGGCGGTCCCGGTCGAGCCATCGCTTTTCAAGTGAACGAAAAATGACCAATCGAATTCCTGAATGGGGCCAAGCTGAACTTCCAGAACCCAAGGCGCTCTCGTGGCGCAATTGGAAGAGCTTTATCGGGCCAGGCATCGTCATGATGGGCATTCAGATCGGCGGTGGAGAGTGGTTGATGGGTCCAACTGTCACGGCCAAATTTGGCGGCGGACTCATGTGGATCGCAACGGTCGCGATTGTGGTGCAGGTATTCTACAACCTGGAATGCGGCCGCTATGCGCTGTACTGCGGAGAACCCGTGTTTACCGGCTTTATGCGGATCGGGCCATCGCCGATGTTCTGGATGAGCGTGATGCTGATGCTGAATATCTCAGCTCTTGTGCCAGGACTGTCAACCCACGGCGCAGCGCTGATCGCTGCGATGATTCTGGATCGACCGCCAACAGTCGCTGATCGCTGGCTGATTACGATATTGGCTTATTCGTGCCTACTTGGTGTTGCATTACCGATCTTGATAGGTGGCAAGGTATACAACATGCTTCAAACGGTGATGACTGCCAAGGTTGCCATCGTGTTGGGATTTTGTTTGATTATCGGTGTGACTTGTGTAAGCCCACTGAATTGGTGGAATGTGTTTAGTGGCTTTGTCAAGTTTGGCAATGTTCCGGTCAGCGATGGCCAGGGTGGCGAAGTTGTTACCAACGCTGT
>JANRMD010000161.1:0-43530 GCA_033761895.1 Pirellulaceae bacterium
AGCTTGCCAAATCGAGTCACCAATTCGAGCCACACGGCTGGCTTGATTTTCAGTCGCTCGAAGATCGGCGGCGCGTCCTCGGGAGTTGCACCACGCTTGCCAGTGACAACCTGCCGCGCTGTCCAATCGAGTAACTCGAGGGAAGCTGCGGTCAGCATCCCAAGAAACCCCTTGTCACTACAACGATTCTTGCCAGCGCTTGCTCGAGCACCAAGCGGATCGTTGAGCTCATCGATTTCGACGGGAGCTAAGAAATTGTCGAACGCGGCTTTGAATTCACCGCCGGCGTGCGTCGACGCTGGCGCGGATGTCTGGGTGAGTTATGCCATGCTACCCAAATATGCCATGCTACCCAAATATGAAAAGCGAATTATATCAACTTATCAAGTACTCTAGCAATTTCTGAAATCTTGGAATGAGCGATTGGAGGGCTTAGGTTGCTCCATAACACTCCGCCATTCATGAGTGTCGACACCCAGTTCTGTAGTTCCTCGCGAATCTCGCTGGGGATGTCTTTCCAGTTCATCGCTATGTCTTCTCCTTGAACATCTTGCAAAATCCGATACGTCGCTTCAGAGAGGTTGATCATGCTAATGCTGTAATGATGCAAGATCTTCTCAAGACTCATTTCAAATCCGCCCGCATTTTTCGCACAACATCATCCACAAACGTCCAAAGCCAACAGAATAGTGAGGCGAGCTGTAGCTTGAGAATCCATCGGCTGAACCAAACTAAGAACCAAGAACCAAGAACTAAGAACCTAACTCTGGCAGCTTGACGGTACCGTCTCGGTAGAGAACGTTGTACGCGCAAAATGGGATCACATGGCCGCTTGGTAGGACATGATGAGTGCAGCATTTCATCACGCGGCGAACGTCGAAATTATAGACGTCCAAAAAAGACGTAATCGTGATACGCAAGATATCGCGTGCCCCTACGGACTGAGAAATAGCGTCTCGAAGAAACTGCTCGACGAGTTCACGGTCCTCGTCGGCGCTTTGCGGGCTGTTATCAGCAAGTACAGGTAAGCTGTTGGTCGAGTTGCTTTGCTCTGCCAATGACGGTGTGCAACAGCCTTCATCACCGCAGGACAGGCGGGCGATCAGTTGCCGTGCGAGCCATTCTGTTTTCTCACGTGTGAAACTGATGCCGTTGGCCAGCAGGTCCAAATTGGCTTTGGCGTCGACGAACTGTGTGAGAGGTAGCAAACGCTGTCCGTCTCGAGCCGCCAGGCTGATCCAGTGGCAGTTCGGGTGAGCGCAGGGCAGCGGCACGAAGTCGTCGGCCGTAAAGCTGTTGCGAGGATCGTTCGCAATCGAATCGATAACGTCAGGGAAGGTGATTCTCTTTTCGAGTTCATCGGGCAGTAAGCAGCGACCGCTGTAAGTTGCTGGTTGAAAACTCAAGCCAGTTACGTGCTTGCGTTCCGCTGCGAAGGCAACCAGATCGGCGGCCGCCGAATCATTGACCCCACCTTGCAAGGTAGCCACCAAGGTGACGTTCAAGCCCGCTTTTTCAAGGTTGTCTAGGGCTCTAAGTTTGATGTCGAGCAAACCGGATTGACCGCGCAGTTGTTGCATAGCTGAATCGTTCAGCGCATCGAACTGCAAATAGATCTCCAGTCGTTGCTTATGCGCAGCCAGCGACTGAACCAATTCGTGATCGTTCGCCAAACGTATACCGTTGGTGTTGATCATTACATAATCGATTGGCTGTGACAGCGCATACTCGACTGCGTCGAGCAATTGAGGATGCAAGGTCGGCTCGCCCCCGGATAGCTGCACGACTTCGACACGTCCTTCGCTGGCCACGATCGTATCGATCTGCTTGCGAATGTCGTCGATCGATTTATGACGCTTCCCTGGTGCGCTCCCCGCGTAGCACATTGGGCAGGTGAGGTTGCAGCCGTCAGTGATTTCTAGCACTGCGATACAAGTATGCTGTTCATGCTCACTGCACAGACCGCAATCGAGCGGACAGCCACGATTGGGCTCTACGGATGTCTGCTGCGGGAGCTTGGCAGGCAGGCTCGTTTCAACTCGATCGTATCGCGCAACATCGCTGCAAATAAAATCTTCGCGCACGCCATGTTGAGGACATTGCTTACGAAAGTAAACGCGTTTGCCACGCACGATTATCTTGGCAGGAACAACCTGGCGACATTCTGGGCAGAGACTTTGTGTCAACCCAAGGTAGGTGTAATCACGATGTTTGACACGGTGGGAGGTATCGGCGATGGCCATGCTCAAGTTCAATTCATGTTGGCTAAAAACGAAGACGCAGCGAAAGGAAAAAGATACCGCAAAAACACAGCAGGCCTAGCAATCCACTTACCCAGAACACCGTTTGGTCTAAGTCGCCGAAGCCAAAGGCAATTGTTCCTGGAATACAGACGGCCATGAAGGCAATGAAAGACACCAGCACGAACGCAAAGCTCAATGCCAACGATGAGAAGAATAATGCCACGGGAGTTGGCAAGCCAGCTTGAATCACCCCTGCAACTTCTCGGTAGTGCTTGCGTTGTAGCAGTGGTACGCGAATAGCCCCTGCAATGCACACGAACGTCGCAACCCAACTCATGGGGACACTCGACAACAGCATCGCAACACAGCCCAAAAGCAACACGGAAAAAGCAATCCAGTAGGCAGCGTCCAAATGCACTCGCGGCGCACCACCGGCAAATGTACCTGCATACGACGGCGCAAAGGGATTTTCGCTCGTAGGTTCATCCGGGGCGGGTAATATCGGAGGCTCGGACAAGCTCGCACTTTCCTTCGCAAACAGCTGAGTGGCGGATCAACACGACTCAATGTAACCTGTCATGAGGTAACCTGTCACGAGGCGTTGCGGAATTGCGCTCGGCCGGGATTGCTCAAGCGTTCGGCGACAGAGCTCAAGCAGGTTGCTGAAAGTTTCGATAGCAACGATGTGTGGAAGCGACGATCAAGTTGGGTGATCGGAAAATCGCCATGGTTGAGTCGCAGTCCACTTGAAAGCATCGGCTAATTCGAACCGTATCACTTCGACAGTTTTCCGTTTAAGACTCATCTATTGGATCGACCACCTTTTTGTTGCGAATTGTCTCCTTCGTTTGCACTGGCACAGCCAATGGCACACGAAAACCCAAACACCCCAACCCAAAAATCTAATGTGGACAGAGCACTAGGCTTTAGGGATCGTCGCAATTCGGTCGGGCAGTAAAACGATTGTGCTGTTCCAGAGGGATAGATTCGCGACCTGCGTTTGCATTTGTTGCAATCGTTAATGCTTAAAAACAGGCACTTTGCATGCATTCGAGGTTTCGGCGGTTGCAAGCATTCCGCGATGCGATCATCATTGAAAGAAATCCCATTTCCCGCCTTTCTTCCTCTCAAAAGTTCGCCGTCGATGCGATTGATTTTGTTCGCCCTCCGCCGTCCGTTCACCGTGATGGTGATTATCCTCGCGATGGTGCTTGGCAGTTTTCTGGCAGTGGGGCGCTCGGTCTGTGAACAAGCTGGTTGGCCCTATCCGGCCGGTTTACCCAAAGGCATGGATGTCGATATCTTCCCGCGCCTCAACCTGCCCGTGATTTACGTCTGCCAACCATTCGGTGGAATGGATCCGGCGCAGATGGAAGGTTTTCTAACGAACTATTATGAGTACCACTTCCTGTACATCAGTGGCATTCATCACGTCGAGTCGCGGAACGTGCAGGGAACAGCCTTGATGAAGTTGCACTTTCATCCTGGCACCGACATGGCCCAAGCGATGGCTGAGACCATCAATTATGTCAACCGTTCGCAAGCCTTCATGCCGCCAGGCACCGTTTCGCCTTTCGTGATGCGTTTCGATACGGGCAGTGTACCTGTCGGGTATTTGGTGCTTTCTAGCGACACGCGTTCGATCTCTGAGATCCAGGATCTGGCGTTGTTTCGCGTGAGGCCGATGTTCTCAAGCCTGCCTGGCGTGTCCGCTCCGCCTCCGTTTGGTGGTAGTGCCAGGAGCATCGTAGTGACGGTCGATCCGCAACGCTTGCAGTCCTACGGAATGTCACCCGACGAAGTCATCAATGCCATCGTCAAAGGGAACACAATCAGCCCCTCAGGCAATGTGCCCATGGGTGACAAGTATCCGATCATTCCTGTTAACTCCGTGGTTCGCGATTACAAACAGTTGCTGACGATTCCAATTCGGACAGGCGATCATCCGGTATACATTCGCGATATCGGTGATGTCCAAGATGCGGCTGATGCTCCGGCTGGATATGCGCTCGTGAACGGGCGCCGGGCCGTTTATATCTTGGCGACCAAACGCTCAGACGCTTCTACTTTGAGCGTCATTAACAATATCAAGAAAGCCCTGCCGAAGATGAAGGATGCATTGGGCAAAGATGGCGAAGGCATTGATGTGGCCTTTGAGTTTGATCAATCGCCCTATGTGCTCCGAGCGGTTGAAGGGGTTGCAACTGAAGGCCTGTTGGGGGCGGGGCTGATTGGTTTGATGGTACTGCTATTCTTGCGAGATTGGCGAAGCTCGCTGATTGTGATCTTGAATATTCCCCTTGCTTTGTTGGGATCTGTGCTCGCGCTTTGGCTTACCGGGCAAACGGTCAACATCATGACGCTTGGCGGATTGGCACTTGCTATTGGAATCTTAGTCGATGAAGCCACGGTTGAGATCGAGAACATTCATGCACAGCTGAGCCGTGGAAAATCCGTTGCAGAAGCTGTATTGGCAGGCGCTTCGATTACCATCGTGCCGCGATTCTTATCCATGCTGTGCGTGTTGGCTGTTTTTGTTTCGTCGTTCTTCATGGAAGGCGCAGCTCGCGCACTGTTTGTACCTTTGTCGCTGGCGGTTGGTTTTGCCATGATCACCTCGTACTTGCTGTCGAGCACGTTTGTGCCCGTAATGGCGGTCTGGTTGATGAAGAGGCAGCATAGTAGTTCGCAGTTACAGACAAGTTTTGATAAGCTGCGTAGTGGCTATGAATCGACTCTGGGCGTCTTGATCAACGCCCGCTGGTTGCTGCTTCTGGGATATCTGGTTGGTAGCGTGCTGGTCGTGGTTTTGGTGGGTGGTCAGTTGGGACGCAGTATCTTCCCTGTCGTCGACGCAGGTCAGTTTCGTCTGCGGATGCGAGCGCCTGATGGCACGCACATTCAGCGTACAGAGAAGTATGCCAAAGATGCGCTGGATCTGATCGCGGACGAACTAGGTCGCGAGAACATTGCCCTAACGTTGGGCTACGTCGGCATGATCCACTCGAACTTTCCGGTCAACGCTGTTTATCAGTGGTCGCGCGGGCCGGAGGAAGTGATCATGAATGTAAAGCTGGCGGAGGGATTCGCCATCAGCGATGAAGCGCTGAAGAATCGCTTGCGTGAGAAGTTATCGCAAGCGATGTCGGACGTGCGATTTTCGTTCGAGCCATCGGACATTGTGAATGAAGTGATGAGCTTTGGTGCGCCAACTCCGGTTGAAGTGGCAATTAGTGGCCCAAGTTTCGCTGATAATCGAATGTTCGCCGAGAAGGTGCGCACGGAGCTGGCAAAGGTTGAGACTCTGCGCGACCTGCAGGTCGGTCAGTCGCTGGATTATCCTTCCGTTCAGGTCAATGTAGATCGAGAAAAGGCCGGGTTAGCAGGTGTGGCTCCAGTGGATGTAGCCCGAGCGCTGGTGACCGCCACTTCGTCCAGTCGCTTTGTGGCGGCGAATTACTGGGCGGATCCGAAGAGTGGTATCGCTTATCAAGTCCAAGTCGAAATACCGCGCCCAGTGATGCGCACGCCCTATGGAGTCGACACGATCGGCTCGAGCGAAAGTCTGGGAAGCATCCCACTAAAACGCACCGAGCATGGTCAGCTCTTGGTCCGAGACGTTGCGACGCTTGAACCTGGGACGATGCCAGGACAATATGATCGCTACAATATGCGTCGGCAGATTACCTTGACCGCAAACATCAATTCGCCAGATCTTGGTAGTGTTGGCAAGCAAGTCGAAGCGGCGATCAAGCGAGCCGGTGATTTGCCGACGGGCGTACAAGTCGAAACTCGAGGGCAAATACCACCGCTACGTGAGATGCAATCCGGTTTGACCATTGGTCTTGGACTAGCGGTCTTGTCAGTGTTCCTATTGCTAACCGCGAACTTTCAATCCTTGCGGTTGGCGATGATTGCGGTTTCCTCAATACCAGCGGTGATCTGCGGTGTGCTCATATCGCTGTGGTTGACCAACACGACCTTGAACGTGCAATCTTTTATTGGTGCGATTATGGCTGTGGGTGTGGCGATGGCCAACGCTATTCTACTGGTGACTATCGCTGAACAGCATCGCAAGTCGGGCGATGAAGTCCGCTATGCAGCCATCCAAGGCGCTGGCAGTCGCTTGCGCGCGATACTGATGACCAGTCTGGCGATGACTGCTGGGATGATACCGATGGCACTGGCTTGGGGTGAATCGGGCCAGCAATACGCGCCTCTTGGCCGCGCGGTCATTGGCGGATTGGTAGCGGCGACGGCAGTCACCCTGTTGGTGCTCCCCAGTCTGTTTGTAATCCTACAGCGCAACGCCAATTTACGATCGGCATCGCTTGACCCTGACGATCCCACAAGCCTGCATTACACTCGAGGTAATTGAGATTATGAATAGGATGAAGCTCAAGAAGCCATCGGCTCACATTACTCTTCGTGGTTGTTTATTGTGGATGGCAGTTATTGCAGTTCATGTGCCCACGCAGGTAGTGGCTCAATCGCCGAGTCAAGTTCAGGCTAGCGGAGCAACAGGCAAGAACCTGGATCGCGTTACTGTTGGAAATCCACTCCGCAAGTCGCTTAAGCTCTTCACGACTCAACCTGCGAAGATACAACCTTTTGAACGCGCGCCGTTAACCTCTAAACTCTCGGGCTATGTGGCTGAAGTTTTGGTTGAAATTGGAGATTCAGTCACAGTCGGTCAACCTTTGCTTCGATTGAACATGCCCGAATTGCAAGACGAAGTGCATCAAATGGAAGCCATGGTAGCGCACGCGGCCGCTGAAGTCGCTCAATCGGAATCACAAGTTCTGGCGGCGAAAGCGATGGCCGAATCGAAGAAAGTAAGCATCGCAGTTACTGAGGCGGCCCTTGGTCGCAATGAGGCGGACTACCAACGTTGGGCTGCGGAAGCGAGTCGAATCAAGGAGCTAGCGGGTCGGGGATCGGTAACTCCGAAGTTGTTTGAAGAAACGAATAGTCACATGCTTTCCACTGATGCAGGGCGTCGCGAAGCGACCGCGATGGTGCTGTCCGCGAAAGCAACTGCGAATGAAGCGGCGGCGTTAGTTGGCAAAGCCGAAGCCGATCTGGTGGCAGCCAAAGCTAAACAGCGGATAGCGGAAGCGGACTTGGCCAAGGCAAAAACCATGCTGGGTTACGCTGACCTGCGAGCGCCCTTCAAGGGTGTGATTACTCAGCGAGCTGTGGATGTCGGGCAATTTGTGACATCAGCTGCGGAGAAACCTCTGCTTGTAGTGGAGCGAACGTATAAGGTACGCGTGGTTATCGATGTACCGGAGCTGGAGGCTGCATGGGTCACGGCGGGAGAAAATGGGGACCCTGTAAACTTGAAAGTTCAATCGCTGGGTGGGCGTGAGTTCACAGGTGTCGTGAGTCGAACCGGTTGGGCTTTGGATGAATCGAATCACGCACTTCGCACCGAAACTGACATTTTGAATGCGGATGCAGCCCTTCGATCGGGGATGTTTGCGACAGCCTCAATCCTGCTCGAACAACGAAGTGCAGTGTTGACCTTGCCGTTAGCCGCGATCGTAAAGGATGGCGCTACCAGTTATTGCTGTGTCGTCGTGGGTGGCAAGATCGAGCGTAAGGCGCTTGAGTTGGGGTTGCGAAGTGGCGACGAAGTTGAGGTAGTACGGGGCTTGAGCGAGAACGATAAAGTTGTCTTAACACGCGCCGCAGGATTGCTGGCAGGCCAAGAAGTGAACGTCATTGAGTCTGCGAAGTAGACCGGATCGAAGGTCTCACAATCGGTACAACCCACACCTTCATGCACTCGCAGCCAAGGGATTTTTCATTTCAGGGAATCGCCTGCTTCTGATTGGCCATAGGTGTGTTCATGAATTACAGTTCAGTTTTCCGCTTCATGTGCGGGGCACAGTCTAGGTAAGACCGAATGGAATTCAGGCCACATGCAGACTTTTGTTATCAGTTCCGAATCTGAGTGGAACAGTTGGCGAGCTAGTTGGAACGCGCTCACACGAGCCAACCCAATGATGAGCCTAGAGTGGCTCTCAGCGTGGTGGCGTCAGTTCGGGGCCGGTCAGCAACTGTATATCGTTGCTGTCGAATCTGAAGGTCAATTGCTTGGAGTGTTGCCGTGTTATCTGCAGCAAACACTCATAGGCAAACAAATGCGTTTGCTTGGCTCAGGTGCCGTGTGTAGCGACTATATCGGCGCGATGGTGGACGGGTACCGTGCCAGCGAAATCTATGACTCGATCCATACGCATCTACTGCAGGCTGCTGAATCTGGAGCGTTGCGAGGCATCGAAGCCTTTCACTTTGAAGGGGTCGCCAGCGACGATGCATGGCTTCAGCGTCTATCGACTTTTGCTGAAGCGGCCGGTTACTCACTGCGCACGCAATCACTGGCTAACGGTTGGGCGATTGCGTTGCCGAGCACGTGGGCGGAACTACATCAAAGCCAGCGTGGAAGTGGTGTTCATCGCAAAGCCAAGAAGTGCATCGCACGACTGCAATCGCAAGAGCTTTCCCTCCGGCAGATCAACAATCCAGCTGATCTAGAAGAAGGTATGAGCCACTTGGTACGACTTCATCAAGCGAGGCGAGAAAGTGTTGGTGACGCAGGATGCTTTGCGGATCCTAAGTTCCAATTTTTTTTAGCCGATGCTCTCGCGGGTATGCTCTCAGAAAATACTGCCAGCTTTACGCTCTGTGAAAGAGAAGGCCAAGTAATTGGAGTGCAGTTGTTGTTGCTTGGAAGCGATTCAGTATTCATGTATCAATCGGGAGTCGATCCCAGCTATATGTCCTTTGAGCCCGGACATATGTTGGTCACCGGCAGTTTGCTGTATTGCATTGAGCATGGTTACAAGGCGTATGATTTTTTGCGTGGCGATGAGCCCTACAAGGCTTTTTGGGGCGCGCAACCCAAAACGCTACAACGAATCGTACTGGCGCCTCCTACTTTCAAAGCTCAAGCGATTGAAGTGGTTCAAAGAAATCTTAACTGGCTGAAAACGTGCTACAGCAGCTTTAATAGCGCCGCGTCCAGCCCATCCCCAAGTGCGCAATAGCCACGAGCCACGATTCTCAGCGATTTGTCACATTAGATTTCGGGGTAGCGGAATGCGTTACGGGCTTGTTGATTATTGCGCCACGGCAGTGTGAGCCGACGGCGCTAGGGCTGTTTAGTTAGTGAGCCGTCGGCGCTAGCCGCGGATGACCGAAGGAGCAATCGTTCATCACCTATAATCCTCCCAATGCAGAATAACCAACAGCTCAACTTGCATTGGTACGAGCCAAATCCATGCACGCACCAAACTTCGAGACCCGCGGCTAGCGCCGACGGCTCACTAAAAAACAGATCGCTAGCCGGCTCACAAAATCAAGCCCTCAAGCATTTCCGTTGATCTCGTAGCGGAATGCGTCAAGCATTTCGAGTACCGCGGTGGCCCCTCGAAAGCCTTGACGGCTTCCGCTACCCAATAATCGACAAGCCCTTGACGGCTTCCGCTACCACCTCAGGAATCTAGCCAGTGCAATCCGTGAAGTCGTCAGAATCGGCCCAAGAGTTTGTCGCTTTCAAAGCCTGCAGACTAGCTTTGGGGGAATACCTGACATAGGTTTCAAGCGTATCCTCTTCCCGATGCTTGAAACCATGTGTTCCTCAAATGCGATCATTTGTCATCACCAACGAAACGGAGTGGAGTCGCTGGCGTTCCTCTTGGAATTCGCTGGTTCGATCCAATCCGATGCAAAGCATGGATTGGCTGAGCGCTTGGTGGCGTCATTTCGGTGCGAGTCATCAACTGCAAATTGTCGCAGCGGCTGAAGGGGATCAACTAGTTGGCATGGTGCCATGCTACGAACATGAAACGCGACTGGGGAAGCAACTGCGTCTGCTTGGTTCAGGTTCTGTATGCAGTGACTATCTGGGCGGTACCGTCAACCCAGCGTACGCGGATGAAGCCTACAGCTCGATGAACGCTTGTATGCGGGAATTCGTGCAACGCAGAGAGATCGAAGCCCTGCATTTTGAAGGTGTCTCGCATGCAAGCTCGTGGACTCCTCAACTGAAGGCCTTTGCAAACGAAACCGGCTACTCAATACGCGTGCAGCCGATGGTCAACTGCTGGTCTTTATCGTTGCCTGGCAGTTGGTCTGAATTGCAGCAAAGTCAACGTACGCGCAGCGTGTATCGAAAAGCCAAAAAGTGCTTCGGAAGGATTCAGTCTGGCGAAATCAAAGTTAGGCAACTTACGCACAAGTCTGACCTTGAGGAAGGCATGCAACAGTTAGTGCGTCTTCATCAGGCTCGACGAGAGAGTATTGGCGATCATGGATGTTTTTATGATCCGCGATTTGAGCCCTTTCTTCGGGACTCGATCGGCAGCATGCTAGCAGAAGGCGCTGCGTGCTTCACTATCTGTGAAAAGAACGGTATCGCGATTGGAGTTGGTTTGTTGCTGCTCGGAACCGATACCGTCTTTATGTATCAGTCGGGCTTTGATCCTGTCTATAGCGAACTTGAACCGGGCCATTTAACCATCGCAGGCAGTTTGCAGTTTGCGATCAATCAAGGCTTTACAAGTTATGACTTCTTGCGTGGGGACGAGTCCTACAAAAGTTACTGGGGAGCGAAACCACAACCGTTGCAACGAATTATTCTCGCTCCACCAACACTAAAGGCTCAGACACTTGAGGTCGTTTATCGCAACTTGAGTTGGCTGCGATCATGTTACGACGATTTGAGTGGCTCGGGCATCAAAAAAGCCTTAGGGGAAATCCGCAACTGATGGCAAGTTTCGCTGACGATATTTCTCTCGCCCCGGTGAGTACCACAGCAGCTTCATTTGCGGTTGGATACTTCGCAAACTCGCCTGAGAAGCAACCTAATAAAAACTGGCATGACTTGCCCGCTACCGAATTGGAAGTGCGTTGGGTTGATGAAGTTGATGAACTGGTCGATCTAGTTCCTGCTTGGAATCGATTGGCGGAATGCTGTTTGTGCCCAAACATCTTTTATGAGCCGCAGTTGTTTATACCTGCTTGGAGGCACTTGCGCCACGGAAACGTGCGAGTGGCCATTGTTCAAGCGGCACAACGCGCTCAACCAGGTGCTCCCAAAGTACTTTGCGGGATCTTACCACTCGAACTCCATAGAACTACCCACGGGCTTCCATTGCGTTCGGCCAAACTCTGGCAGCACCTACACTGCTTTCTTACAACACCATTGCTGCGCAGCGATTATGCACAAGAAACGCTTACGGGTCTTTTTGAGTTTCTACGAGAAGACGGCGTGGGCATCTTGAATTTACCTTGCGTGTCGGCGGAAGGCCCTTTTCAGCACGCCCTGATCGACTTTGTTCGAGATCGCAATTTGGCCTGGCAACTGAAAGATGTTTTCCGTCGTGCGTTATTCGTGCGTAAAGAGTCCGATGAGGCGTTTATGGAGGATTGGCCGCGTAAACGCAGGCACGAACTCAACCGACTTGAACGACGCCTGGACGAGGCTGGCAAGTTGGTGATCGAAGAGTTTCATGTTGGAGATGACTCCGAGCTGTTTGCCGAGCACTTTCTTGCACTGGAAGCGATGGGCTGGAAAGGCTTGGAAGGCACAGCGATGTCCAAGACGCAGTCGCAAGCCAGATTTCTTAAGGAGGCCATGTTAGAGCTTGCGAGCGAGAATCGACTTATGGGGCTGACGTTACGGTTGGATGATGTACCCGTTGCAATGAAAGCGAATTTTCTAACGCACAACGGTGGCTTTGCGTTCAAGATTGCTTATCACCCAGAATGGGCGAAGTTCTCACCTGGTGCGATTTTGGAAAAACTCAATGTCACCAAGCTCCATGAGACAGGGCGCGTGCAATGGATGGACTCGTGCGCTACACCGGACCATCCGATGATCAACACACTGTGGCCTGATCGACGAGTACTGCAATCGGTTGCCATTTCCACAGGACGCCGCGGTAGCCGCGCTGCGATCGCAGCCTTGCCGCTGATGAAATACGCGAGAGATTGGACCGCAGACCTAAAGTCAAAGCTAACCAATCGCTCGCGCAGTTGAAGTAAGTTTTTGTTTCGTAACTACGCCCGGAGACCGACACCATGAAAAACTTGACTCTCGAACCGATGACCGGCCACGCGTCGTTTTTGACCGACTTGGATCGGTTTGCATTTGCCACTCGGTTCAATCGAGCTCCATTCATGATCGGCCATAATTTGGCGAACCACCGTTTGTTCGAACTTGGACGTTTGATCGAACTTTCGCAGTTTCTCCCAGAGAACAGCGTCGAATACAACTCAGGCGAAGTTCCCATAAGCCAGGACCCGAATTTAACGCCTCGAAATGGTCTCTCGATCGCTGACACCATCGCGCGAATCGAACACTGCAAATCGTGGATGGTACTGAAGAACGTTGAACAAGACCCCGAGTATCGCGACGTCCTCTATGATTGCTTGGACGAAATGAGACCGCTAGTCGATGAAGTCGCTCCTGGGATGCGGGTTCGGCAAGCCTTCATTTTCATTTCCTCAGCTGGCTCTGTAACTCCGTTCCATATCGATCCAGAGAACAATTTCTTGCTGCAGATTCGCGGCAATAAGCACGTGCAACTGTTCGATGCTGAAGATCGCGATGTGATGACCGAAGAGCAACTTGAAAGGTTCTTTACCGGCGCACATCGCAATATGCCTTACAAGCCTGAATTCGAGAGTCGTGGCGCATGGTACGAGTTGAACCCAGGTGACGGTTTGCACTTTCCGGTCGCTGCCCCTCACTGGGTCAAGAATGGATCCGAGGTATCAATCTCGTTTAGTATCACCTTTCAGACCGATAGTTCACAACGTCGACAGTCGCTTCATCGCTGGAATAATGGCCTCCGTCGCTTCGGACTAAAGCCTCGCAACGTCGGTCAGACTCCCTGGGTGGACGAATTGAAATTCGCCGCGGTGCGCTGCGGACGATTCGCCAAGAAGATAACCGGTCGCGGTTAGCGCTCTGTCCACATTTGATTTTGGGTAGCGGAATGCGTCAAGCATTTCGAGAGCACTGCCCGAAAGCCTTGACGGCTTCCGCTACAGAATAACCATCTTGTTCTATTGTCGCACGAGTGGTCCCAATCGTGGCTGCAACAATTGAGACAATTGTGCGACACTCCTAATGTTCTTTACGGATTGTTGACCAGAATCTGCCCTATCGGTTGTAGGTCAGGCCAGTAGCCTAGGACATACGTGTTGCGGGCATCTTCCACTCGAACCGTGCAAGGAGTTGGGCGGCTACAAGGACGGTCATTCACAACAGGTTCAAGGTCAAGCGTGTGTGTGCCACTTGGCAACTCAAGCCGCAAGACTTGGATCTCCCGCGGCAGCAGTCCCCAGCAACGCGTATCGGCTGACTCCGTAGCCTCCCAAGCGACGCCCAATCCATCCATCGCGAGCGAAGCGATAGGAGCTGCGTTCAACTGATCTTTGGCTACGTAGACCGCACCTTTCTTGATGACTCGCCTGGCAACGGCGCGGGCCATAATCTCAGGTAATTTCGCGTTAAAGGTTTGTTCGGCAAGCGAATGAAGATCGGTCAGTGGCAACGTTGTGCTCACAGGAATTCCATCGACTCGCACACCAATCACATCGAATGGCATCGGCGAACTGACGATAGCGGGCACCTTGATAGGCGCCAGTGTGGGAGGCACGCTGTACTGACCTATGGCGGAAACGATACGATCCGCGATTAAGAGCGCGTCACTTGTTGCTTCTGCCGCAACTTCGGTTTTATAGGGGCCACGACCAATCATACTCAGCACATAAACCACGCCGTGCCCTGGGTTGCTGTGCACACTATGAGTCACGCGTTCGATGTCAGCTAATGCGAATGGAGCGCCAGGCAAAAGCGACTCCGTTGCTTGATAGGCTCTGAGCGCATCATCGTAGTTCGACAGTGTGGCTTCGCGCAGCACTCCGCGCATGTAGGGAGCAATGGGTGGCACACTGTAGGACTGGAGTGCTCCATCACCCCATTTCGTTTTGGCTTTCTCACGCAGGTCTTCGGTCTTCTCAATCGTTTGCAGGGTGTAGCTCTCAGCATCCACTCCATCCTGCATCAAACTGGAAAGCGTTAAGAAAACCCGGACCAGTAGTTTTTCATAGTCTTCACCACTGTAAGCCTTACGTTGATCGTCGGTCAGCAGCGAGGTGGTGGATTCAAGCACACTATCTTGCTCTAAATGATCCCAGCGATCGCGAATATCGCGCAAGCGTTGTTCACAAGCGCGAGGTTGACCACTGACGAGTTCCACCATGGCTAGGTCAAGCTGGACAACGGAACTGTCGCTGCGACGTTTCTTCTCGGACAGCTTATCGAATTGCTCATGTGCCTGATCGAGCTGATTGGAATAGAAGAGCTGCCGCGGTTGCTGAAGACGATGTGCGTGCGTGGAGCAACCGCAGCTCGAGATCACTCCGAGAACTAAAACAAGGCAACAGGCTGCAACGGGACCACCTGGGGCGGGCACTGCAATTACTTCCAAGCCTTGAACGGGTTGTAGTTGACCGCTTTGCCTAAGTACGACGAGTGATATCCCTTGCGGACCGAGGCTTGTTCTTTGGTGTACGAGCCCGTGTGGGTGTCAATCAACTCGAGAGTCAGCAAGTAATCTCGCTGCGATGACTTGTTACGCTCGGTTGTCCCACTCGTCAATGTAGCATACAGCAGATAGTCAACCGGCTGACCATCGCGTTGCAGCACACTGCAGAACAGTTGCATGTTATCGGGCACCAGCAAGGCATCGGGGCGCAAGCGAGTCTCTTGCAAACCAGCGTCAACCATTCGGCGACTGATGGCGCGGAAGGCTTGCGAACGATTGATTTGAGTGTCAATCTGCTGGTAGATTTGGTCTTTGAAGTCACCGAGTTCTTCGGCGCTTTTGTTCTCGACGCCAACGAAGCACACACTCCGCTGAATTGGAACGCCGTCGGGACTAACTAAACCGTGCTGGCTGGCAACTTCGGCGGTGCCAAGCAACTTTGCGACCGTTTCGTCGATCAGCGGATTGAAGACCTCGGAACCCGCTGAATGACTGCCAACCATATCAGGTTGATCATTCTTGATGAGGTGTCCATACTGATAGCCCCGGCAACCGAGTGCTGCTCCAGCTAATGCCAGCGCACCGAGGCAAAGCCCTGATGCTTTAGAAATGCTAATCTGGCCAAAATATGCTGTGCGGGAGCGAGCCATCCGTGGTTCTCCGAAAAAGCGATCGAGATAGACGCGTTGCTTTTACTCGAATTTCGGCTGTGGTGGCAAGTAGAACAATTGAAGCTAGTTTTGCTATCATGTGTTCCCGCCACCCGCTGGCCGTCCATTGTAAAATCGGCATTTTTCTATAGTGTTATGTACTGAACACACAATTTGTCGTCGGAATCACCGCAGATTGTTATTGCTAGCACTCCCACTCCTCCCACCCAGAAATAGACCTCAAGAATGAAACCCGTAGTTCAAATCTCGCTCGATGTAACCACGATCAAGGAAGCGGTCGAAACTGCGGAGATGGCTCTGCGGGCTGGCGTGGATTGGTTGGAAGCCGGAACTCCGTTGATCTTGGCAGAAGGCCTGCGAGCGGTGCGAGAGTTGCGAGCTCGTTTTCCTGAGACTCCCATTATCGCTGACCTCAAGACCATGGATGGAGGATACCTGGAAGCCGAAATGATGGGCAAAGCAGGCGCAAACTTCGTGGTCGTTATGGCTCGTGCACACGAGGAGACCCTGCGCGTGGTCTGCCAGGCGGGTCGCGATTATGGGATCGGCGTGATGGGCGATAACCTCGGATGCCCCGACATGGTGGCTGGAGCGAGGTTGTTGGAAGAACTTGGTTGCGGAGTTGTCATTCACCATATCGGCTACGATGAACGCCGGGGAATTGCAGCTCGAGGCGAGAAAGCTCCGACACCGCTCGATCAACTTCGAGAAGTCGTGGATGCGGTCTCAGTTCCGGTTCAAGCGGTAGGTGGGCTCTCGATCGATCAAGCGATTCAAACGCCCAGCTTCGGTGCTCCACTCGTCGTTATTGGCGCCCCACTAGCCATCAACCCCGATCGTTTCCAAAGAGCGGGCGGCGACCTTGAAATGGTCCTCAAACAGATTTGCGACGAAGTGCATCGTTATGGCGATGTCCCGGTCAAAAGCAACTTCAGCGTCCCCTGGCCCAACAAGTAATTGCCACTAACTTGCTGCTTGAAAAACCTGCAGCATTAAGTCCATTTTTACACTTAATTCAATTAGTTAACGAAGAGAACGAATCGAAGCATCATGGCAACAGCCCTCCAACCTGCGGTAGTAAACTTCTCACGCGACCCACATTCCGTGGAGTTACGCGAGATTCCGGTTCCAACCATTGGCCCCGATGATGTATTGCTGGAAGTCTCCGCCGTTGGCGTCTGCGGCAGCGACTTGCATCAGTGGACTAGCCAGCACAGTTGGCCCGTGAATTATCCTGTAACTCTTGGACATGAGTTCGCGGGCCGAGTTTGTCAAACGGGTTCCAACGTGAAGAACTACCGTGAAGGAGATCGCGTTTGCAGCGAGACGGCAGCCGTGATCGATCCGGACAGCCCAATGACTCGCATCGGTCGTTACAACCTCGATCCAAACCGCAAAGGATTCGGGTATGGAGTCGACGGCGCGATGACACAAAAGGTCCGTGTCCCAGCCCGCTGTTTGCATCGTGTTCCGGACAACTTGCCATTGCGCTTAGCGGCGTTAACAGAACCATGCTGTGTTGCGTTCAGCGCTGTCGCCACCAATGTGACCGTGTTACCCGGTGATCGGATTTTGGTGCTTGGTCCTGGACCTATCGGTTTGCTGTGCGGCGCGGTGGCCAAACTGCGGGGGGCTGAAGTTGCCGTGGCGGGCCTGCCTCGCGACGCCGAACGACTGGAGTTAGCTAAGCAATTGGGTTGCCAAGCAATCGATATCTCAACCGCCGCTGATTGGGCAAACGAGCGCGATGGATTGGGCTGCGAAGGTGTCGTTGATGCTGCCGGTGTTTCAGCCACCTTAAAGATCGCCATCGATGTTGTTCGTCCTGCGGGCTGGATCAGCAAGGTTGGTTGGGGACGCGATCCCGTCGGATTCTCGCTCGATCCGATTGTGCAAAAAAACGTGCAGCTTCAAGGGAGTTTTTCACACACCTGGGCGATTTGGGAACGTGTGCTGGCTCTGTTGAGCAGCAAGGCGCTGGCCGCTGACAAGATCATAGGCGGCGTCTGGTCGCTGGAAAAATGGGAAGATGCCTTTGAGACGATGCACTCTGGAAAAATCGTGAAGTCTGTACTTGAAGTACGCCCAGAGGCGTAAGCAGACAAAATCCTTTTTATGCGACACGTCAACTTCATGCTTGGGGGCTTCAATTGTCTGTAGAGATTCACACGGTTTACGAAGGTCAGCTGCATTGCACTGCGACGCATGGACCAAGCCAAGTGCAGCTGAGCACCGACGCCCCGCTGGATAACGGCGGACGGGGCGAATCGTTTTCGCCCACCGATTTAGTGGCGACAGCGCTCGGGACTTGCATCATGACCATCCTCGGATTGGTCGCCGAACGCCACCAACTCGACCTTCGCGGGACTCAAGTGCATGTCATTAAGGAAATGGTTCAAAAGCCAATTCGTCGGATTGGAGCATTGAAGACGACCGTCACCTTTCCAGCGGGCTTGCAAATCAGTGAAGAAGATCGCAAGCGTATGGAAGCTGCAGCTCACCAATGCCCCGTTCATCAAAGCATCCATCCTGACATCGATGCTCCGATAGACTTCATCTATCCATAACCCTCGGAAGCTTTATTGCCCTACCGGTAGTGTCCGCAGGAAATGATTGGTGATCTGTTGGTAGAGATGCCGGGTTGTGTTCTCGCCTTCCCGAATCGCATGTGAGCGATTGGGGTAGGCGAACATAGAGAAGGGTTTATTGTGCTTGATCAACTCGTTGATCAGCAGTTCGCTGGTCTGGTAGTGGCAGTTATCATCGCCAGTGCCATGAATGAGCAGGAGTTCCCCTTTTAGCTGTTCCGCGAAAGTGATGGGGGACCCCAGGCGGTAACCTTCCGCGTTTTCGCTTGGCAATCCCATGTAGCGCTCCTGATAAATCGTGTCGTAGTACAACTGATTGGGAACAGGCGCAACGGACACTCCGGACTTGTAGAGGTCCGGGTAGCGGAACATCGCGTTGAGGGTCATAGAACCACCACCGCTCCAACCCCACACACCAACGCGGCCGGCGTCTAGATAAGGCCGCGAGGCCAGAACTGATTTCACCGCGGCGGCTTGGTCGGCGGAAGCCAAGATCCCGATTTGCTTATGGACACTCTTGCGCCACGCACGGCCGCGAGGGCTCGGTGTGCCGCGATTATCAAAGCTCATCACGACATAGCCCTGCTGAGCTAACATGTAATGCCACAGAGTTCGGTCGCCGCTCCAACGATCGACTACGGTTTGTCCTGCGGGTTCGCCATAGACAAAGACCAGTAGCGGATACTTTTGTTTTGGATCAAAAGTCGGAGGATGGATCGACCATGCATCAAGTTTGACACCTTCGCCAATATCGACTTGAAAGAACTCGTGTTTAGCAAGTTGGGCTGCGGTCAGTTTGGCTTGTACAGCACTATTGGACTCCACCACAAAGTCGACTGCATGATCGCTCAGCCGCACTACCTGTGTTACGGGAGGTGAAATGAATTGCGATGATGTGACAATCGCCCGTTTGCGGTCGGGAGACAGAACATACTGATGCGTGCCGGGTTGATTCTTGGGGGTAACGCGTTTGAGCGAACTGCCGTCAAAACGGACGCTGTAGAGGTACTTTTGCGTGCCGCTTTCAGGCGATGCGTAGAAGTAGATCAATGACTCCGCATCGTCCACACCCAATACATCGATAACGTCAAATGCCCCCGAGGTAACTTGCTTGAGTGGTTGAGCTGTATTGGATGCTGAGGCGGATGCCAAGTAGATATGCTGCCATCCATCGCGCTCGCTGAGCCAGACGAATTTCGATTTATCCTTCAACCACATCAGCTCATCGCGAACATCGATCCAAGCAGCATCCTCTTCCGTTAAGACAATTTTCGCATTGCCAGAGGTTGCGTCCGCTACGAAGAAATGGAGGCGATTCTGAGCTCGATTCAATTGCTGAATCGCCAACTGCTTTGCATCGATCCATTCCATCCTAGGCAAGTAGTTTTCACGCATGTCGCCAGGGATTTTCATCCACGAGGTTGATTGACTCGCAAGATCGATGACACCGATGCGAGCTGCGGGATTCGTGGTGCCAACTTTGGGGTACGGGATGTATTGGATCTTGGGATAGAGCGTGGACGTGTTGTCGACGAGCGGAAACAACTCGATGCCTGAGCTATCGATCTCCCAAAATGCGATTCGTTTTCCATCGGGGCTAAAGCGAAATCCGTCGCGTATCGAAAACTCTTCTTCGTAAGCCCAATCGAAAGTGCCGTTGATTTTAGTGACGGCGTCCGAATGGGTCAGTTGCGTGATTTTTCCGCCGCTTAGGCTCTTGATGTCTTGAATGAAGATGTCTTGGTTGCGTACATACGCGACGCTGGTTGCATCGGGCGAGAATTTGGCAAACATCAGTGTAGACTCGGGTGCGTCAGCGCCGATCTTGAACAGCTTTTTCGTTGGTAGATCCAACACCCAATAATCGCCGCGAGTGTTGAGTCGCCAGACTCGCTTGGTATTGGTAAAGAGCAGCATCTTAGTGCGATCTTCGGACCATTCATAACTGTCAACGCTCAGCGCTTTATCTGCAGTCGACGGTTTAAGCCAATCGCTTGGAACGATGACCACTTCTGTTTTGGGATTCTTCAAACTGATGCTGACGATGGAAGATGCGCCCGTGGTCGGGTCAGTTTTGACGCGCTCAAAACCTTGGCTGTCACTTTGCCAATGACCGGTGACAGGCTGTAGTTCGAATTGTTTTTCAGCAAAGATCGAATCGATCGTCAGCCCGTTTTTGGGCGCAGCTTTGTCTTGTGCTGTTGCAGGTACTAAGCAGCAAGCAATGATTACGAGCGAAAGAAAACTCAGGCGATGCATATTAGTCACTTGTTTACGAATTTGAGGTTTGTGTACGAATTTGAAGTTATTGGGGCGGTGTTCTAATCGCTAGCTGGTGCCCTGATTGGTCGATGGCCTGTTTTACGGAGCGCGGACGTCCCAGTCCGCCGAGCCCGCTACTTATGCCAACGTTGATTGATCTCAGTTATCTGCGTGCGATGAACGAGACTATCATACTTCGAAAACGGGTCACTTGGTGCCGCAAGCTGAAAAGGGGGCAGGTCTCTTTTTCGGCTGGGTAGCAAACGAGGACCATTTGAAACACAGAGACACAGAGGACACTAAGTCACTAATGGTTGAGTACTAAGTCGCAATGCCAACATCACCGCGAGCCGATGAAGCAGGGCGGACTGTATCACGAGTTAACGAACCGCCTAAGGCATTGTGCAGGTTTTTCTGCACATTGCGATTGCCATCGCGCCCGATGTGCAGTAACATCTGCATGTGGGCAAGTCGCTAGGGCAGGTTTCTGAAAGGAAGTTGTGCGATGAAATTGACGGCGGGCGAACTGAAAGTGATGCAGTTACTGTGGCAATATGGGGAAATGAAACCGGCGGAAATTCAAGAGAAATTTCCCGAAGCGATCAAGAACTCTGCACTTCGATCCTATCTCTCAATCCTGCTGGAAAAAGGCCACGTAAAGCGACGGCAGGTCGGCAAAGCCTACTTCTACTCGGCTAAGACCAAGGAACGCCGTGCTTTCCAGTCGATGGTGACCGATTTGATCGAGATGTTCTGTGGCGGTTCGAAGAAGTCGCTGGTGATGACCCTGCTCGAACATGAGGATCTTACTCGCGAACAACTGCTTGAGTTGAGTCGCATCGCAGCCGAAAACGCAGCGCAACATGCTAAGTGTGAGGCCAAGCCCGCAGGAAAAAAATCTAACCGTACCAACAACCGAGGAGCCAGTCATGAGTAGTTTCGAAATACTGGTCGGTATCGCATTCGTGAAGTGCAATCTCCTGTTGGTGTGCGTGTGGCTGGCTTGGGTTGCAACCCCAGTAACGGCCTTACGAGCCCGAGTGGGACTGTGGCGAGTCGCCGTTGTGGGCTCGATGTGCTTGCTGGTCGCATGTTTATCGGGCCCCATGCTCAGACTGCCTTGGTTACCCAGTTCCAAGGCTGCAATGCTACAAGTTGAATCAAAGCACCTGCAAGCCAGGCCGCTGGCCAAGAGCTTGGAAGGCACTGCATCGCTTTCAGGCGAGGCATCAAACCAAGTCGAGAATACTGAAAGAACCAAGCCTGTTCAGGCAGAGCTTTATGCGTCACCTGCTACTGTCGCCAACGAGATGACTCAGTCCGGCATGATAATCTCCCTCGCAACTCCCAATCTAAGCAGCTTGATGTGCATCGTATGGCTCGCTGGTACGCTGATTCTTTGCCTTCGATTCCTTCGTCAATGGCGCTACCATGCGTGGTTGATCGCCGAGAGTATGCCTGTCGAAGCGTCGATTTCCGAATTAGCAAAAGCAGTTTCGAATTTACAGAGCAGTCGTGGTCGACACAAACGTTTCGCTTTCGGGCTAGCGAATCGTAAACCAAGACCCTTTGAAGTACGCTGGACCGAGCAGTTGAGCACGCCTGCGGTAACTGGTGTCTTAAAGCCCATCATTCTTTTGCCGGAAAGTTGGCGTGCGGCTCCCTTGGAGAAATTGCAAGCCGCTCTGGCACATGAGTTGGCTCATGTACATTCGCGCGACATCGCTTGGTCCGCAGTAATCGAACTGTTTCGCGCAGTTGCCTGGCCGACCCCTTTGGTTTGGGGAATCGCCGGCGCTCACCGCAACGCGTGTGAACGACTGGCTGACTACCAAGCGTGGAACGCAATCGGAGACCGAGCCAACTACCGCCGCATGCTGGCCAAGCTTGCGCTCGAGATGATGGGTACCAAATCGAAGTTTGCGCTGAGCATGGTGCGGACCCCACAAATTCTCGATCGTTTGCAACTGTTGGAGAACTTGAAGGCCAACAACCGGCTTGGCTTTGGCAACAAAGTGGTTCAAGCGGCCATTTTCACGATGGGGCTGTTGATCGGTACAGCGGCAGTTGTCCCCAGAGCATTGATGTCACCCGCGCAGGCGCGTAGCGAACCACAAGAAACCGAAAAGGCTCCTCAATCGGCGAACCAGGCAGCAAATACTAATCAAGCTGCAGCGTCAACATCTAAGGCCACTTTCAAGCAACCAGCCAAGTTCAATCGCGATTCGATCCCTATCCTTGATCCAGACGGTACACCAGCCAAAGAAGGAGTATACATCGTTACACCTAGTATCGACTTTCAGTTGGATGACTATGCCGTTCCAAGCGTTGCACCGAAAGCACTACCAGTCGGCGGTGAGCTTAAGCTGAATATGCCAGAAGACCAGTTCGTAGCTGTTTGGAATGCCAACGGCTTCTGTGAATACAGCGTGTCGCAATTGTCGAAGCTAGAGTCGCTGAAGTTGCAGCCATGGTGCAAACTGACCGTCCATTTGCAAGATGGACAGCTACCGCTGAAAGGCTTTCGCGTATCAGCTCGGCTGACGCTCACAAGCGATGGCATGTTTCAAGGTATTCGCTTTAAGAACTTTGGTGTAACGGACGACCAAGGCAAAGTAACCTTCGATCGACTACCACCAGGTGAGCTGGAAATCGCTGCCGAGCCAATAAATGCCGAAGCAGCCCAGACAGTCGCCAAAAGGTCGAAGTACTTGTTCGTCCCAGCGGGCGCGACGCAAGTATTGAGCATCGGCGACCAAGGCAGAGGCGTTACGGGCCGCGTTTCCTTACCCCACGGCTTAGCTCGCTCGGAGTTTTCGAAATTGGAAGGCCGATTAACCAATCTATCGAGTTCCGATTGGCTGACATTCCCAATTGGTGAGGATGGGATCTTCAAGACTGCTTGTGTTCCTGATGGCGAATGCACGATTTCAGTTGGGACTAGATGGACCGAAAGAGTGAGATGGCTCAGTGGTCGCAAGACAGTGACCCTCAATGCAGATGCGAGTGAATTGAACGGGTATCAATTCATCGGAACGATCTCTGTGTCGGCAGAATCCGAGCGCGTTGCCAATGACGCTAACTTCGATTCGACGCCGATTTCAGCAACGGATGCTTTTGCATCGGATGAAAAAGTCGCATGGATTGCGACTACTAAATTGCCTGACGGAGAATTCTATGTACTGAAAAGTGCATCGGGCAAAACCATCCGCACTCTGGATGAGGCTTCCCAGCATGTTAGCTTCGGAAGGAACAATCAGAATGTCGCGATAGATGCAGTTCGTAATCGCGTCTATATTCTGGCCGATGCAGCCAAGCAAGGTTCTTGCTCGCTACTCGTTTTGGATCTAAACGGAAAGCAGCTTTACACACTTCCACTCAAACCCAAGGCTTATCATCTGACGTTGGATCCGGAAACCGGATACATTTGGATGACGGCTATTGAATCCATCGGCAAGACGGCGTTGCTGGTTTTCGACTCCAACGGAAAGCAGATCCAGAAATACAATCATGACGATGGTACCGCAATCAGTTATTCGTCAGTTGATAAGGCGATTTGGATGGCGGGTGCAAAGAAGATTGTCAAAATCGATCCAGCTACCGGCAAGATTCTAGCGTCGTTCACTCTGCCGCAAGGTTGCTGGAATTGCACTTTCTCCCTGGCATCACCCAACGGCGGTGTGTATGCGTTTGAGCAGTATCACCCCGACATGGTGCTGGCCAGCAATCGAATCTGGCACATAGATTCTCAAGGCAATCTTCAAGCCAATATCGAGCTGGGGGATTTTCTTGTCACGAAGGCAGGGCTAGTTCAGGATGAGTTATGGGTATCTGGTTTCCGAGCCAATCGGCTGTGGTCGCGTTCCAGTTCGAGTTTTGACTACAGAATGGTTTGCTTCGATTTGCAACTCAATCAATTGAATGATGTTGAGCAGCCGTATCAACTCCTTCACGCAAACGAAGATGGCCAAGCCGCTTGGGTTCGTCTCGGCGAAGAAGATCTGCAAGTTACTTACGCTGCAGACCGCAAATTGAAAGTTCTAAACAAGGGAGTTCGTTAGACTAAGCTCCCGCTGATGGTTGAGTGCTAAGACACTGTAGACTAAGTTAGGCTGCGTGGCGATTCTGTACACCAGACTAATTTGACACGTCGAGCACCAATGATAAAGCAACTGATTGCAATTGCCATTTTTCTTTTAGCGCTGATTCCGACGGCTGAAGCGCAATTCGATGCTTGGCAACATTCGGGTTCAATGTGCATCCTCACAACCCCGGAAGGAGCCAATCTGCCAGCAGCCGTGTCGATAGAAAAATTTCCGCTCCTAGTTCGTCTGGATAGTGACTTCTTCGATTTCAAGCAGGCTCAGCCACACGGCGAAGATCTGCGATTGGCTGTCGATGGCAAAGCGTTGCCTCTCCAGATCGAGCAATGGGATGCTGCCAACGGCAAAGCGAGTGTGTGGGTCTTGATGCCAACGATCAAGGGCAACTCGCGGCAGAAGATTCAGGTGTATTGGGGCAATGCCGACGCGAAGAGCGAATCGAATCCCAAAGCGGTCTTCAATGAAGCCAACAGCTATGCGAGCGTCTGGCACATGTCGGAACCGGTTGTGGATGATGCTGGCGGAACGAATTCGAAAGATGAAGGGACCACGCCTTCAGATGGAATCATTGGCGAAGCACGGCATCTGACTGCTGGTCATGGAGTCTTTGGAGGCGATAAGATCACGGCTTATCCGTCGGGCGTTGGGCCGATGACAACAGAAGCTTGGTTTCGCGCCGAACAAACCAATGGCACGGTGCTGGCCTGGGGCGAAGAAAAGCGGCCTTGCAAAGTGATGTTCAATTTCCTCAGTCCACCGCGCATCGCCATCCAATGCTACTTTGCAGACGTTGAAGCGCAGTCATCGTTGGCTACCGATCAGTGGTATCACGTGGTGCATACCTACACTGAAAAAGACTCTCGTGTTTACGTCAATGGAAAACTAGATGGCCAATCGACTCCGCTGCTTGATCTGCCCAAGACCTCACGTATGTGGATTGGTGGCTGGTATGGCAACTATCGCTTCGTGGGAGACGTCGATGAAGTTCGGATTTCCAAAGTCGCCAGATCGGCGGACTGGATCAAGCTGCAATACGAGAATCAAAAGCCGCTGCAAACGCTCGTTGGCCCACTGATTCAAGCCGGCGAAGTATTTGCTGTTTCAACGGATTCGGTCAGCGTGGAGGAAGGAGCAACTGCGAACTTCAAACTGCAGGCTGGTGGTGCCGAGAAAATCTACTGGACGCTCAAAGCGGATGGTAAAGAAAATCTGCTCGCAGTAGACAAATTCAATTTCACGCTGGATGCAGGTCGCGTATCAGGCAACAAGCAAGTCAAGCTGGAATGCAAAGCCATTTACCCAACCGAAGTGAAGAAGAAAGATATCGCGGTTTCAATCAACGAAGCGATACCAGACCCAATCTTTACTCTCTCGGCTCCGAAGACTTGGGATGGTCGCGAGAAGATCGAAGTGCTGCCGCAGATCACTAACCTTGCTGAGATGAAATCGAAAAGTAAGGGTGACTTGAAAGTCCAATGGACCGCTCTGCCCTTCGCAGTTGTCAAAGAAGCTGTTCCTGAGAAACTGATCCTGCATCGTGCGCAGAACAGCGGCAAACTGACCGTAACAGCCAAGATCAGCAACGGTGGTGAAACCATTGCGCAGTCGGTAACCATCGACGTCACCGAACCCAAGAGCGATGCATGGGTCGTGAGAACACCTTCCAAAGACGAAAAACCCGAAGAGGGGCAATTCTATGCTCGTGACGAAAAGAATGAGGGAACGCTTTACTACAACGGAACACTGACTGAACCAGCCGACAGTGTCCTCCTAAAACTCTATGCCAATGACCAACTCGTTAAGACGGAGTCTGCCAAGCCTGATACCGAGAGTCGTTCATACAGGTTAACTGCGAAGCTGAAGCCGGGATTGACTGTTTACAAAGTTGAGTTCGGCATGATTGCTAACGGCCGTGAGATCCTACTGGATACAGTCGGCGATCTTGTGTGTGGCGACGCTTATTTGATCGATGGACAATCGAATGCTTTGGCAACGGACACTGGCGAAAAATCTCCACCGGTGACCAACCCGTGGATTCGCAGTTACGGTCGCCCCACAGGCAATCGACCGAAAGAAAATCCGCCAGAGAACCTGTGGTGTAAACCCGTCTGGAAGGCACAGAACGGCGAGAAGGCTGAACTGGGTTGGTGGGGTATGAAGCTGGCTGAACGGTTGGTTGAAAGCCAGCAGATTCCGATCTTTATCATCAACGGCGCGGTCGGTGGCACTCGTATCGATCAACATCAGCGTAGCTTAACTGATCCCGCTGACCTCAACACGATTTATGGACGCACGCTCTGGCGCGTGCAACAAGCGAAATTGACGCACGGCATCCGCGCGATTCTCTGGCACCAAGGCGAGAATGATCAAGGCGCTGATGGCCCCACGGGCGGCTATGGCTGGGAGACGTACCAACCATTGTTCGTCGAGATGTCGGCAGGCTGGAAGCAGGATTTTCCAAACGTGCAACACTACTACATTTTCCAAATCTGGCCGGACTCATGCAGCATGGGAGGCCGAAAAGGATCGGGCGATATGCTGCGAGAAAAGCAGCGTACGCTGCCGCAGCTCTATTCGCACATGAGCATCATGTCAACGCTCGGCATTCGCCCACCGGGACCCTGCCACTTTCCTCTCGAAGGTTGGGAAGAGATCGCCAAACTGATTCAGCCGCTGATTGAGCGAGACCATTATGGCAAACTGCCCACAGGTTCGATCACGCCACCGAACCTTGTTCAAGCTACCTTTGGCAATCCAACAACGATTCATCTCGAGTTCGATCAGCCTATCGCTTGGGATGATAAGCTCGTGAGCCAATTTTACTTGGACGGTGAGAAAGACAAGTTTGCGTCGGGCAGTGTCGTCGGCAAGGTACTGACGCTACGCATCAAAGACTCGTCATCAGCCAAACGAATAACTTATCTCAAGGAATCCTCCTGGAATCAGGCAACGATTTTACGCGGCACCAACGGCATCGCTGCGTTAACGTTTTGCGAAGTGGACATTCGTTAGCCCGCTGTAGTCCGCCACAAGGTCGTGTAGCGGAATGCGTCAAGCATTTCGGTTAATCTCGTAGCGGAATGCGTCAAGCATTTCGAGAGTATTGCGGCGGACCCCGAAATCCGCGAGCCCGAAACGGGTTATGTCTGCATAAGCGGCGGGTTCAGCGGACGAGGACGTCCGCGCTCCAGAAAACCGGACCAGCGCACTCGGACGTCGAGAGGCTCTGTCAGGAAATCAGTTGCTTTGAAAGTCAGGCTCTTACTCTGCCCAATAATTGACAAGCCCACTCGGATTTCGGATAATCTCGTAGCGGAATGCGTCAAGCATTTCGAGAGTACTGCGGCGGTCCTCGAAAGCCTTGACGGCTTCCGCTACCCAATCATCGACAAGCCATTTCGGTCAGTGCATTGTCACGTGAGCTTCGACTGACTCGCGACGCGCATGCGCTTGAGGGGAAAAGTGACGATGGCAAGTACTGCCCCGAGAATGTACAGGGCGGTAAAGAATGTGGCGATGCCTCCGAGAATGTATGACAACGACCACGAGGCATAGACGGCAAACGTCAGCGGTCCAGTAGATTCACTGGCCTTGAAGTCATCGAATTGCTTGACGATCTGATTCGCAAGATCCGGATCTGCTTGAACGATGGCTTCAAGCCCAGCTTCTTTAGGCCCACCATGCAGGATGGCCACTTGCCCCGTAGCCAGTTGGTAGCCTTTCTGACCCTTGCGGCGTTCTTCAGTAGTACCCTGATAGCGTTTGCCTTTGGTGATGTCTGCGCGAATGCCCGTAACCTGCTCGAGGTGCTCGGTCCTCCACGGAATGAACATTAACGTGTAACGGACTAACGTTGCCGATATGCCGGTCTCCGACTTGCGGAATTCGATATTCGTCAGGGGGGCCATCAGAGTGAGCACAATAGGTACGATCACAAAGGCGAGGATGGCGATCGCCTGTGTGATTACAATATCTTTGATCGAAGAGGGCTTGGATGAGGTCAATTGCTCTAATCTACCGAGTTGGAGAGATACATTCTTGGATCGACACCGATCGAATTGCATAGTTCACGGACGGCGATTTCGCGTTCAACAAGATCTTCCGTATTGAATCGCAGAAAGAACGGCCGATGATCCCAATTGAAAGCCGAAGCCGCTTTACCATGCAAAAAGTATAACATGGCTGCAAAATGGCAAGCAGTTGTACCGTCGCGTTTCATTAAGCCGCGGAGCAGTTCTTGGATAATCGCTGGCGGATGAAAATCTTCGATTTCGTCGAGCGCTTCCGACAAGCCAGTGTAGATCTCGGACTCGCGCAAGGCTCGAAGGATAGAGTCGGTGCGCTGTTCATCGGAAAGCAACTCCATAGTCTTCGCATATCGGGAAACCATCGAAGTAGGATCCGCGTCCGATTGTGGTGTGTCAGCGATCGGGACTACGGGCATAAAGCCTCGTGTTTGCAGAGCTTCATTGGCGGCGTATTCAGCATCGATGACAGCTCGAATGGCCTGCATATCCGGTGGTGGCTCGGGTGGATGCGGCGGTTCTAAAACAAAGAAGTGTCTTTTCGCATCGGTGAATTCTCCCGAGTAGTTGCTTGAATTGCGGTCATAGAAATCGAGTTCAACGGTCGCGATGCGTTCCCGAGTGCTTACGGGGCGAGCCAATTTGATGTAGGCACCGCAGGGCGCCGCTGGAAAACCATGCCCGAAGTCGATGATCTCGTTGCCCGCTCGAAGTTCGGCTTCGACTAGCCTTCGCAGCGGTTCGGGGAACTGCTGAAACTCGGCTAGGTTGTCGTCGAGAGTGCTCATGGAAGTGATTCGTTGCGTAGTTTCTTTATGTCGGGTCAATACGTTCAATCCAGCTATCGGATGTGTCCATTCTACATACCCATCGACAACCATTGCAGGCTTCGTCGTACTCCTATACGCCCGTCGAGTACGAGTACCGTTTCACTGAGTACGAGTACGAGTGCTACTGCACTATGTGCGAGTACCGCTTGACTGAGCACGAGTACGAACGAAGGCGATTGGGGATTTGACGAGCGGACGCTGCGGGATTACACTGAATTAGTGCACTAACTCAGGAGGGGCAGCGATGTTGATCGATCCGAAAAGTCCGATACCAATCTTCCGGCAAATTGCCGACCAATTGCGGCAATCGATTGATGCTGGAGTCTTCAAAGCGGGTGAGATGTTGCCCTCTTTGCGCGTGATGGCTGTCGATATCAAAGTCAATCCCAACACGGTCCAAAGAGCTTACGAAGCGCTCGAACGTGAGGGGGTCGTGGAGACTCGGCGTGGAATAGGTATCTTCGTGGCGAGTTCCAACCGCAACACCATGAATGCATCTGAAGAACGCTTGCGAAAACACCTGCTCGTGGCGATTCGACGGGGTGTCAAAGCGGGTTTAACTCCCGATGCAGTGCGCTCGACATTTGAATCTACGATGCGTGACTTTTTGGCAGGAGCCAAAGAATGATTGCGCAGTCTGAGCGTGCAGTGGTCGAAGTGCGCGAACTCACCAAGCGTTACGGCAACACGCTTGCCTGCGATGCCCTCAATCTTTCGGTGAGGCAGGGCATGACGTTTGGTTTGCTAGGTCCCAATGGGGCCGGTAAGAGCACTTTGATCCGGATGCTGATGGGTTTGACACCCGCCGATTCGGGCGAAGTTATGCTGTTTGGTGAAAACGCGAATGAAAGAACACCAGAAATCCGACGACGAATTGGCTATGTTCCGGAACTGCATTTCATCTATCGCTGGATGACGATCCAGGAAGTGCTCGACTTTGTCAGCCAGCTTTATGCTAACTGGGACTCGGACTTGGCGAACGCGATGCTATCCAAGTTTGAGCTTTCGACCAAGAAACGCGTGGCGGCGCTCTCCAAAGGGATGACCGCCAAACTGGGCTTGATCATTGCCCTGGCGCACAATCCAGATCTGCTGATCCTTGACGAACCTACTTCGGGCTTGGATCCAATTATCCGCGAGGACTTTTTGGAGAGTGTGCTACAGAGTCACGCTTGCAAAGGGAGGACGATTCTCTTTTCGAGCCACCATGTTGATGACGTAGAACGTGTGGCTGACGAAGTGGGCATCTTGGTCAATGGTCGCTTCGCGGTTCGGGGGTCGGTGGAAGAGTTGCGAAGCCGCATCAAGCGAATCCGAGTCGTCTTGCCAGATGGGAAGCTGCCCGCGCGCGTACCGCCTGAAGCCCTTTTTCAAAAACTATCGCGGCGCGAATGGACCGTTACCGTCGATCCATTTTCAGAGGACCTCTTGCGCGAATTGCAGTTGGAGAATGATGCCGTCAGCGCAGATGTGTTCGACATGAATCTTGAAGAGATCTTCAAGGACGTTGTCAGAGGCGAAACGATGCACCGTGAGGAGACCGATCTTGCTTTGGGCACTGATTAGAAAAGACGCTCGCTTGCTGAGGATCTATCTACGCTCG
This sequence comes from Pirellulaceae bacterium, assembly GCA_033761895.1. Classification (GTDB taxonomy): domain Bacteria; phylum Planctomycetota; class Planctomycetia; order Pirellulales; family Pirellulaceae; genus Aureliella. Next base: position 30,895 of record JANRMD010000161.1, read on the forward strand.
GCTGCAGCGACGACTGTCGCGTGTTACTTGTTTATGGGCGTCCTGGCCACAATTCTTACCACCTACCAAGACCCTGCGATGCAAGCAGCAACGACTCGAGCGCTCATGATCCTGGCTGGAGGAAGTAACTTTGGATTTTCAGCAACCGCGTTCTTCGCAGCCCTACTTGCCGGAAGTGTTTTTACGCTCGAACGCAGCGATCGATCCGCTGAGTTCTTGGCTTGTTTGCCGCCGACTCGCCTGCAGAATCTCGCCAGTAAACTAGCCGTTGTCTTAGGGACGGTTGGGGCGATGATTGTCGTGCATTTGTTGACGAATTTAGTCGCGCACCAGATCGTTCCTTTTGTCCCTGCCGGTAGCTTTGCTAGAAACGGACTGGCTGACGCTCTTGGCCTTTTGATCTTCTGCGCCGTGATCGTCTCCATGGTCGGTGGTGCTTTCGTTGTCTCGGCGTCGCTTAATTCAAACGGAGTCCCGGTACTTTGCGGCTTGCTAACCCCGCTGCTTGTCCTCAGTCTCATCTCACTTGTCGGTTGGGCCTTGGAGGTCCCTTCTGAAGGGGACGCTTTCCAGCTTAGGTTTGCAACCAGTTCCATGGTGCTCGGGACGATCTTCGCTTACATAGGTTGCTACTGGTATCTGACGAGGAGTGAGCCATGAGCGCAGTTGGTCGTAAGCGTTGGAAGCACATTCGAGTCTTTGTAGTTCCGGCTATGCTTTTACTTGTTGCCATGGGCTGGTTGGTTCTAGATGGACTCCGCATGCGGCGCAGCCAACTTAGCAAGTATGTCGTGCCTTCAGATCACAGCGCCTCTGCGATGCTTGACTTCATGCGCAAAATGGACGGATCGGTTCAGTTTTCTGAAGGCTACTTCGAGTCATCTAACTCGCAGTCGATCAGTGAAGCAGTTCGGAAGGCTTACGGCTATCTGCAATTGGAAGCGCAAAGCCTAACCGAGGCTGAAAAGCACGAAGCCGCCTTCTACAACATCTACTATTCGGGCGCATCCTTAGTTCGTTCCCCTGCAGTCACCGAACGCGACATTGACGACTTTGTGCAAGCGTCAAAACAGTTCTTTGCGACTGCTAGAGATTTCTCATCTCGCGAGCAGCAGATTTCATCCATTTCCGTCCATGTGCTTGAAAGTGGCGGTCGAATTTTTGAGGCACGCGCACTAGGTAAATGGATTCTAGAACAGATCGAGCAACGTGACGAACTCTCCTCGGATACCGGGAAGATTACCGCTCAGAACTTGACGAAGGTCGTGAATCGATTAGAGATGCTGCACAACACTTTGGAGCTTCAATCACGGACATTGGATGATCTGCCCTTTGACTTGGTGTCGCTGCGCGGGAAGGTCGTGTTGATCGAATTCTGGGGAACGCACTGCACCCCGTGCATTGCCGACTTTCCAGCGCTCAAGCGAATCTACGCTGAATACAAAGAGCGTGGCTTTGAGATGGTTGCGGTGTGTATGCATGCGCCGCCTGCGCGGGTAAAGAACTTCATCACCGAATATCAGCTTCCTTGGATTCAGCTGTGCGATGACAAGACGGTCAGCGGTGAGTGCAACAAGAGGCTCTCCGATCGATTCGGGATTGAGGCTGTACCGACTACGTTGCTGATCGATCAAGAAGGTCGCGTTGCGGCGTTGGGCGTGCGACCGCTGGCTGGCGATCCAGAACGCGATCTTGAGCAGTGGATCAAGAAGTTGTTATCGAAGTAGTCGACGGCTTCGTTTGGCCATGCTTGACTCATCTGCTATCTTCTGGCGGATGGAGGCTAGATTTAGCTAGGTGTATTAAAAAATACCTCGCCAAATCCATGTCCAGAAATGCACATTTGGCGACCTATTTTAAAAATACCTCGCCAAATCTCTGGAGGCAAATCCTACCAAGCTGGGCAGTAGCGATGCTGCCGCCATGTAGAATGCTCAGTTTATACTCAGCTTATGCTCAGTTCATGCGGAGCATCTCTCCATAAGGTCTCGGATTTATAGATGACAACTGCCAAGATTCCAAACAACCCTGAATCCGATCCGCGTGTCAAAGCGGTGTTCGACGATATTCGGCTTACACGTCAGACCGACTATATCAACAACTTTTGGAGCGTACTCGCGTTCGATCCTGAGTTGCTCGAAAGAACGTGGGCCGAAGTCAAGCGACTGATGGCAGGTCCATCGCTCATCGATCCTCTGACCAAAGAAATGATCTATATCGCCGTTTCAATAGCGAACGCGTGCAGTTACTGCGTGCATTCTCACACGGCTGCTGCGAGGGCTAAAGGCATGACCAACGCGCAGCACGCTGAACTGCTCGCGATCATTGCACTGGCTGCCAAGACCAACCAATTGGTGACAGGCTTGCAAGTGCCCGTCGATGCCGTCTTTGATGCGGGGAGAGAGTAGAACACTAGCAGGCTGCTGAACAAGTAACCCGAAGCGTTAGCGAGGGACTAGAGAACGGCCCTCGCTGATGCGTCGGGTTACGAAGGATCCGTCAAATTTTGCAAATCGACTTTTTCAGCAGCCTGCTAGTCCCCAGATGTTGATGGGTAGATGAATTTTGAACCGCACGAGAGTCGCTAGGCCACAGAGCGTGAACCGCAGGCCTAACTTCAATTCCGTCCGCTTGAATTGTTCGAGATACTCAAACGTTCCTTAGGCGCTGCGAACACTTGCGGCAAATGTTCTCCTGTGGCCGCAAATCGCCAGGGTTCGCAGCAAAGTTTTTCTTTACCACCCAGCGACGCTTTACTCGACTTTGCTTAAACTCTAGGGCGTTTAGACCGGCGCAAAAGTCGACTTTTTTCAGAAAGTGACTTTAGGTGGCAGATATGGCCATTGCGGCAAACGCTATAACTCTCATAACATTACGTATCCACTTTCGAGAGCAACAATCTTGTCCGAATTCCTGCCGATTTTCATCTACCTGTTGGCGATCCTAGGCTTTGCTACATTCAGCTTAGTCGCTCCCCACGTCGTCGCGCCACGGAAAAAGAATGCTATCAAAGACATGCCCTACGAATCGGGCATGGATCCGACCGGAGACGCTCGCAAGCCACTGGACGTGCGTTTTTACCTGATCGCGATTCTATTTCTCGTGTTCGACGTTGAACTCTTACTAATATACCCATACGCCGTCGCATTTAACGCGCCAGACGGCCTAGGGCATGAATATCGACCGGTGGTTTTTGGCATTTTGGTGCTGCTTTTTGCGACCGTCGGTTTGGCTTACATCTACGCGCGTAAGAAGGGTGTTTTCGGATGGCGGGACCAGCAGTAGATCCGACCAAAGACGGTTTCTTTTTTACGCAACTCGACGCTGCCGCGAACTGGGCACGCGCCAATAGTCTGTGGCCAATGCCTTTCGCCACAGCCTGCTGTGGTATCGAGCTGATGAGCACGGCGGCGAGCAAGCATGACTTGTCGCGATTCGGCAGCGAAGTGATGCGGTTTACCCCACGTCAATGCGATCTGATGATCGTTGCGGGCCGCGTGGTGATGAAAATGTTGCCAGTTTTGCAGCGGATTTGGCTGCAGATGCCCGAGCCCAAGTGGTGCATTTCGATGGGCGCTTGCGCCTGTACCGGTGGCGTGTTCGATACGTACGCTGTGGTGCAAGGCGTTGACCGCTTCATTCCAGTAGACGTGTATATTCCGGGTTGCCCACCACGGCCAGAGCAGGTGATCAAGGCCATCCTGGACATGCAAGAACAAATCAAGAAGACAGGCACGGTTTGGGCCAGCGAGTTTGCGGCTCGATCGACCCCCACCGGACCAGCCCGGTTTGATGGCGAAGAGGTTTACCGCATCAAGAACCCGGTACCACTGCCGCTGAAAGACATTACTTACACGCCTAAGCACTAACAAACGTGGGCACTAAGACACGTGGGCACTAAGACACGTAGGATGGGACCATTGTCCCGTCCGTCAGGTTTTAGCCTGGTATTTTTGGCAAATTGCGCTCGGGACAATGGTCCCAAGCTACGAACATACTAACCCGCTGCGTTAGCGAGGGACCACTCCCACTTACGCGGCTAATGAAGAAAACGCTCGGGACAAATGGTCCCAAGCAACCGAACAAGACACAGGGGAAGCATTCTTGACCGCTAAAACAGCTCGTTCATTAGAAGAGTTGCTGACGGCTTGGGGCGTTGCGAGCCACGAGTTCCGTGGGCAAACGCAGGTTACGATCCCAGCCGCTAAGTTCGCTGAAGCGATGAAGCAACTGCACGACGAAGCTGGTTTCGACATGCTCTCGGACGTTACCGTGGCTGACTTGCTAGAGTACGGTGGCCAGGATCGGTACCGCGTCGTGTATCAATTGGTCAACGTCACCACCGGCAAGCGTTTGGAAGTCCGCACGCATGTGAATGACCCCGAGCCGAAACTGCCGTCGATGTATTACTTGTGGCGTTCCGCAGATTGGCTCGAACGAGAAGCTTACGACATGTTCGGGATTGTCTTTGAAGGGCACCCCAATCCCAAGCGCTTGCTGATGCCAGAAGAATTTCAGTCGTTTCCTCTGCGAAAAGACTATCCGCTGAAGGGACGTGGCGAGCGTCATAATTTCCCAGTCATCACGCGAGCGGAAAGTTAATCATGCCTTTAAATTTGCTTGATGCTGATTCGGATACCGAGTTTGCCAAACGCGAGGGGCTGTGGACACTGAACTTCGGTCCACAACACCCGGCGACGCATACGACCCTGCGACTGGTTCTGGAACTCGATGGCGAAATGATCATCGACGCGACGCCAGATATCGGCTACCTGCACAGCGGCTTTGAAAAGCTGGGCGAAATCCTCGATTTCAACCAGTACGTGACCATCGTCGACCGGATGAACTACATTTCGCCGCTGGCCAACGAGATTTCTTGGCATCATGCCTGCGAAAAGTTGCTTGGGCTCGAACTGACTCCACGTTGCAGTTACTTGCGCACGATTCTAGCCGAATTGATGCGGATTCATGACCACTTGCTGTGCGTGGGCGCGTGCATCTTGGACCTCGGCGGCGTGACGTCGATGTTCTACTGCTTGAACGAACGCGAACGGATCTTCGATATTTGCGAAAAAGCCTCCGGGCAGCGCTTCCATACCAGCTTCACGCGTGTTGGCGGTTTGCTCTACGACGTGTCGGACGAATGGCTGGCGATGGTCAAGGACTTTGTAAAGACCTTCCCATCGACCTTAAAAGATCTTAATCGGATGGTGATGAAGAATCGGATCTTCATCGAGCGGACTCAGGGTGTCGGCGTGTTGACTCGCGAAGAAGCGATCAATGGCGGTGCGACTGGACCGGTGGCTAGAGCCAGCGGTGTTCAGCGAGATTTACGTCGCGACGAGCCTTACCTCGCCTACGGTGAACTCGATTTTGATATAGTATGCGCCACCGGTGGCGATTGCTTTGCACGATTCCAAGTTCGCATGCTTGAGATCGTCGAAAGTCTGAAGATTCTCGAGCAGTGTTTGGAGCGTTTGCCGAAAGGCCCGATTTACGCTGAAGGCAGCGGCAAAGAGGCGCTTCCAGATAAGCGTGAGGTGTACACGAGCATCGAAGGTTTGATTCATCACTTCGAAGCAATCATGCCTAATCGTCAGATGCAGCCGCCGCGTGAGAGTTTGTATGCTTACACCGAATCGCCCAACGGCGAGTTAGGTTTTTACATAGTTTCCGATGGCACGTTGCGGGCATATCGCGCCCACACACGCTCGCCTTCGCTGATTCACTTTGCGTTGTTTCCACAGTTGATTCGCGGTTGCTTACTGAGTGACATCGTGGCTGTGTTGGGGAGTTTAAACATCATCGCTGCAGAGCTTGACCGATGAGCGGATTAACTGAAGCTGCTAAACAAAAAATTCGAGACCTGCTGGCGTGCTATCCGAGCAAGCAAGCGGTGACGCTGCCTGCGTTGCATATCGCACAGGAAGAGGCTCGTTGCGTGACGCGGGAAGCGGTGCGCGAGATCGCGGATATTCTCGAGCTCTCACCCGCTCAGATTCACGACACACTTTCGTTCTATGGGTTTTTCAAAGACGAGAAACACCCGCTTGGCGAAAATCGTATCTGGGTTTGCCGCTCATTGGCGTGCATGCTTCGCGGCGGTGACGAACTGCTGGCGGAAGTCTGTGAACGACTGCATGTTTCGCCGGGCCAAACAACTAAGGATGGCAAGGCCACAATCGAGCTGGCAGAGTGCCTCGGCGCTTGCGACGGCGCGCCTTGCATCCTGGTCAACGACAAATTGCAATTGCGAATGACTGCCGACGCGGTGGTTTCACTAGCGGAGGGACGGGCATGACTTTCGAACCAGTTCTACTGAGGCGGTGGGGTAAACCCAACAGCCAATCTATCGAGACTTACATGGCCGACGGCGGTTACACAGCGCTCAAAAAAGCGTTGGCGATGGAACCACCCAAGGTGATCGAAGCGGTGCAGAAATCGGGCCTTCGCGGTCGCGGCGGTGCTGGTTTTAGCACAGGCCTCAAGTGGACTTTCTTGCCCAAGGATGTTCAAGGTCCAATCTATCTGTGCATCAACGGCGATGAGAGCGAACCAGGAACTTTCAACAACCGCGTGTTGCTCGAAGAAGACCCCCATCAAGTCCTCGAAGGGATTGTGATCTCGGGTTACGCAACCAAGTCAACGACTGCTTACTTGTACTTGCGATACGAATACGGCGATTGTTATCGAACGTGTGAAAAAGCGATCCAAGAGATGTACGCCAAAAACTTGCTGGGCAAGAACATCTTGGGATCGGGTTATAGCCTCGATATTTATCTCCATCGCGGCGCATGTGCCTACATCTGCGGTGAAGAAACGGGATTGATCGAAAGCCTCGAAGGCAAACGTGCTTGGCCACGCATCAAGCCACCGTTCCCTGCAATCGAAGGCGCGTTCCGTCGCCCAACCGTTGTCAACAACATCGAAACGATGGCTTGCGTAACGCAAATTTTGGATCGCGGTCCGGAGTGGTTCCAGTCACTGGGAATTCCATCGGAGAATCCCAAAGATCCAGGCAGCTACGGCCCCAAGCTGTATTGCATCAGCGGTCATGTGAACAAGCCAGGTTTGGTCGAATTGCCACTGGGTATCACCGCGCGTGAATTGATCGACAAACATGCCGGTGGCGTGTGGAAAGGTCGCAAAGCCAAAGCGGTTGTTCCAGGCGGAATCAGCATGGGTTTCTTGTCGGCCGATGAGCTGGATACGAAACTTGATTTCGCTGGACCAGGAAAAGCGGGTTGCCTTGGACTCGGTACTGCTGCCGTGATCGTAATCGATGATCAAACGAGCATGGTGGATGTGCTGTACAACACCTGCCGCTTCTTCGCTCACGAGTCCTGCGGTCAGTGCACACCATGCCGCGAAGGTACCGCTTGGTCAGCCAAGATCCTCGCCCGCATTCGTGCTGGTCAAGGAACCTTGAAGGACCTCGACACACTTACTGATATTTCCAATTCAATCGGTATCATGCCGGGCACCACGATTTGCGGTTTGGCCGACGGTGCCGCATGGCCGATCAAGAATGCCCTGAAAAAATTCCGACCTGAGTTCGAAGAGTACATCACTAGCGGACGGCGTAGCCAATCTTTAGAAGTCGCCGGTGCCCACTAAGCCATTGCGGAGCGTAGCCACGTGTCAACTGTTTTTATCAACGACATCGAAATCGAAGTTGGACCGAAGGAGAATTTGGTTCAAGCTGCCGAACGCGCCGGAGTCGAGATTCCGCATTACTGCTGGCATCACGACCTGAGCGTCGTGGCCAGTTGCCGTATGTGCCTGGTCGAAGTCGGTGAGAAGAAGCCGGACGGCACGATTGCGATGATTCCCAAACTGGTTCCAGCTTGCCAGACCCCTGCCAAGCCGAACACGGTTGTGATTACCAACAGCGAGAAAGTCAAAAAGGCTCAGGCGCAAACGCTCGAGTTTCTGCTTTTGAACCATCCGCTCGATTGCTCCATTTGCGATCAAGCGGGTGAGTGCTATCTGCAAGACTACACGTACAAATACGGCAAAGCCCAAAGCCGACTGAACGAACCCAAAGTCCAACGCGTTGATAAGTATCACATCGGTGAGCAGATTGCTTTGTTCACCGACCGCTGCGTGATGTGCACGCGCTGCGTTCGCTTCACCCGCGAGATCAGCGGTACGAGCGAATTGCATGTGACCAATCGTGGCAGCGTGGAGGAGATCGACGTTTATCCTGGCGAGCCATGCAATAACAAACTGGCTGGCAACGTTGTCGATTTGTGCCCCGTCGGCGCCCTGTGCAGCAAAGATTTTCTCTACAAGAAACGTGTCTGGTGGTTGAAGACCCAGAATAGCGTTTGCCAAGGTTGTAGCACCGGTTGCAGCATTCATGTCGATCAAGAAGAAAATCGACTGTACCGCATTCGTCCCCGCGAGAACCACCTCGCACAAGGTTCGTTCATGTGCGACGAAGGCCGCTTTGGTTGGAAGTACATCGAAAGCGAAGCCCGTTTGTTCGGTCCACGCGTCGGCAAATTGCAAGCCGCATCGCAGCATCAAACTGCACACGTTGGCAATGGCTCAAGTTCAAAGGGCAATGGAACTGCTGTTCTGCATGAACAAGCTGCTCTGAACGAACTGGCAACCGTTGATCCTTGGCCAAGTGTGCTGAACGCAACTCGACAGGCAATCAAATCGGTAGTCGATTCCGCTGCTGACCGCTTTGCAGTGGTACTATCGCCGATGATGTTCTGCGAAGAAGCTTTCATGTTGGCGAAGTACATCAAGTCGATCAATAAGAAGATCACGCTGGCGCTCGGACCAGTTCCCGTTGTCGGGGAAGATGACATTTATCCCAAAGGTCCGAAAGGCGAACCACCCGCGCCAGGCAAAGCCAAGTTCACCATTCGCGCTGAAAAGTGCCCCAATCGCTTGGGCGTCGAAGCAATCTTGAAACACTTCCAAGGTGAAGTGATCAACTTTGGAACGATCACCGAACGCTTGAACTCGAAGAAGTTCGACGGCATGTACTTGGTCGGTGGCTATCCTGAGGCTTGGCTCGATGCATCAGTGCTCAGCAAGTTGGACGGCTTGTCGACGTTGATTGTTCAAGACTTTATGAATTCGCCGCTGACCGATATGGCAACGATCGTATTGGCCTCAGCCACATTTGCAGAGCGTCAAGGAACCGTCGTCAACCACGCAGGTCTGGCCCAAGAGGTTCAGCAATCGATTCGCGGTGCAACCGATATTCGCCCAGACGGTCGCTTGCTCTTCGATCTGTCGCAACGTCAAGGAATGTATAGCGCGGCGTCGATTCGTGCTGAGATGGCCAAAGAGATTCCAGCGTTTGGTGCGTTTGCTGGTGAGATTGGTGAATTGGGCATCCAGCTTTTTACTACTGTTGAAGGAAAGAGTGCGTAGTCATGCTTGCGCAGTTTAGCTGGGACGAGATTTGGCCATTGGCCGTTGCGATTGGAATCGTGATGGCAGTGATTCCGGGTCTTGGTCTGTACATGACCTTCATCGAACGTAAGGCGGCAGCCTACATTCAAGACCGTATCGGTCCGAACCGCGTTGGTCCGCTCGGATTACTGCAAGCGGTTGCGGATGCGATCAAGATCTTCTTGAAAGAACAAGTTGTTCCGAACCACGTGTTCAAGTCGGTGTACTTCGTGGCGCCGATTCTAGGTTTGATCTGCGCGATGTTGGGGGCGGCTGTGGTACCATTCGGGCCGACCGATCCCAATTCAACCGGTGGTTTTCGCGCAATCATCGCTCCCCATGTTGATATCGGTTTGCTGTTCTTGCTGGCTGTGTCGAGTCTGTCGGCGTACGGTATCGTGCTCGGCGGTTGGGCGTCGAACAACAAGTACAGTATGTTCGGCGCACTGCGATCTTGTGCTCAGTTCATCAGCTACGAAATTCCGATGGGACTTTCACTGTTGGGTGTGATCATGATCACCGGCAGTTTGAATATCGAACAGATGGTGACCGCTCAGGGTGAAGGGATCACTGGATGGAACATCTGGTGGCAACCACTGGCGGCATTGATGTTCTTCACGGCATCGTTGGCTGAGACCAATCGTTTGCCGTTTGACTTGCCCGAGTGCGAGCAAGAATTGGTCGGTGGTTTTCATACCGAGTATGGCGGGATCAAGTTCTCGCTGTTCTTCTTGGCTGAGTACACGCACTTGACGACGGTCAGCTTTTTGACGGCACTCTTGTTCTTGGGTGGCTGGAATTTCCCGGGTTTGACTGGGCCCATCGATGCCTCAGTGACTGGATATCTGCTGCGATGGTTGGTGCTGTTGGTTAAGGTCGCGCTAGTTACGGCTGTGATCATTCAACTGCGATGGACCCTGCCTCGCTTCCGCTTCGATCAATTGATGGGACTTGCCTGGTGCGGCATGATTCCTTTGGCTTTGATGAATTTTGTTGGCGTCGTGGCTGTCTTGTCCTTTGGCATGTCGAAGTGGTGGTTGGCTCCTTTTTCGATCGCTCTACTGCTAGTCGCAGGTTGGTGGACAGCAAAAACAACTACGGCCAGCATGTCGCGAAGAACTGCGTTAGCAAGAGTTTCTCCAGCAGCAAACTGATGGTGAGCTTTCAGGTATAAACGATGACTAAAGATAAGACAGTGAAGTGGGCGGAACCGCCGAAGATCGGATTGGCTGAGGCTCTGTACTTGCCAGCGATCATCGACGGGGTTGCAGTCACACTCAAACATATGCTCGGCGGCAAACGGATTACGCGACAGTATCCGGAAGTCGAACCGGATATTCCCGCGAACTATCGTGGCGTGCATCGTTTGAATCGCGATGACAAAGGCCGCGTGAAATGCGTCGCATGTTTCTTGTGCGAGACCGCCTGTCCTGCCAAGTGCATTACGATCAAAGCGACCGGTACTGATAAAGACGATCCGAACTGGAACGACCGCGACAAGTATCCGGCTTCGTTTGAGATCGACGAACTGCGTTGCATTTACTGCGGCATGTGCGAAGAAGCCTGTCCGGTGGATGCAATTGAACTGACAACCGTCTACGACCTGACTGGATTGTCGCGCGAGCAGATGGTCTTTGACAAAGAGAAACTGCTGAGCGTTTACGACGAAACGGTTGCGAAAGGTAAAGATCCAGTCCGTACCAAGCGTGGTGTCCTCGGTCCTGCATCCGAGTCGCTCGCCCAGAGTAGCGAGTCAGCGAAGCATGCTGGTGGTGCAGCCACGAAGAATGTCGGCGGGGTGCGATAATGGAACTTTGGCTGACTTATGGTTTTTGTGCAGTGGCGGTCGTGCTGGCGATCGCGTTCGCGTTGATCAAACATCCCGTTCACGCGGCGCTTAGTTTTGCGTGTGTCGTGCTGGCTAGTGCTGGTGTTTACCTGTTGCAAGATGCAGCTTTCATTGCAGCGTCGACCGTGGTTGTTTACGCGGGTGCAACGATCATCATTTTCATGTTCGTGCTCATGTTCGCACAGCAAACCAATCTGCTCGACTACGATACGCATAAACAGAACCCCATTGCGGCTGGCATCGTAGCGATTGCTCTTGCTGCGACCGTGATCGCTGTAGCTTTGAAAGAGTTTCCCAAGCTAGAAAAACAGCTTGCAGCGAAAAATGGCGAGATACTAGTTGCTGCCGATGAGAGCGCTGTGACTGAAACTGCTGCGAATGAGGCCGCTGCAACTGCGTCTTCTGATCAGGCCAAGCCTGCTGAAGGGGAAGCCAAACCTGAGTCGGCAGCTGATGTTAAGGATGCGGATGAAAAAACTGAATCGATGGCTTTGAAATCATCAGGTGCAGTGGACGAGAAAGCGGAAGAGACTTCTGCAGAGACAGAGAATGCCATAGTCGATCGCTTCACTGTGGCAAAGCTTGGCGCGGCGTTTTACACGCGGTACCTGTTGGCAATCGAAATCGCTGGTACGCTGTTGCTCGTTGCGACTATCGGCGCCGTTGTGATCGCTCAGCGTGAACCCGCCGCTCAAGAGAAACAGACGGATGCTAAGGGAACAACGAAATCATGATTAACCCTGCGTTGTTGATTGGACCATGCTTAGTCGCCGTTGGAATGTTTGGCTTCTTGACGCGTCGCAACTTGATTCTGATGTTCCTGTCGCTCGAACTCATGCTGGCAGGGGTCAGTCTGAACTTTGCGGTATTCGGGCAGATGCATGGTGACTTCGGTGGTCAAGTTTTTTCGATTTTGATTTTGGTCGTCGCGGCTTGTGAAGCGGCGTTGGCGTTGAGTTTGATTGTGGCTCTAGTAAGGCTACGTGGAACGCTGGATAGCAAGGCATGGAGCGCGCTGCGAGAGTTTCAGTTTGACGATCAAGCTGGTTCTGGTGGGCGTACGGCTGAAGAAAAAATTCCCGAGCTGGCTGGACGAGCCGCAGAAGATCATTCGCATCCTGAAGGCTACGAAGATCTTCCAAAACTCACCCCTGCTGGACTGGATCCACAAACACGACCTGTTGATTCCGATTTCAAACTGCCTGATTTAGCCGGAAGAGCGTAGTGAAACGCCCAATTTTTGATTTAAGGTAAAACTGGTTTGGGTGGCACGCCCTGAGTCTTCGAAGGGCGTGGCGCGCTGTGGTCGAACCGCCCTTCGAAGACTCAGGGCGTGCAACCCGGATGACTCAAAGTTGGACAATGCAATG
>JANRMD010000162.1:0-29160 GCA_033761895.1 Pirellulaceae bacterium
GCCGCAGTTGGACGGCATCACTTACGATCGAGTTGGGTGATGAGTCAGTGGCTGCAGCGGTATTGTTGAGTCAGTAGTCGCAGCGCATTGGATCGAGTTTGCCTATTCCAGCCTTATTACGTCGATAGCTTTGCGCAGAAAATAAGTGCATTGGGTCGACAACCGTTGTTGAGAATCGACACCTTCGTTTGCACTGGCACGCCAGTGGCACACGAAAACCAAAATACGCACCCCAAATTTAAATTGTGTTGAAGCATTAGACTTTGTCTCAAAAGGGGGCTGACCCTTTGGAGGGCGTGCAAAACCCTTTGCAAAACAGTGTGCCCGGAGAGGGTCAGACCCCTTTTGAGACAAAGCCTAGATTAAGGTGCTGCTAACTTAGATTACGCTGAAGCAAATGTTTTTTCCCACCCTCATGCTCGCGATTCGAAACCTGCTGTTGCACAAGTTGCGCAGCGCACTAACGCTGCTGGGAACAATTCTTGGCGTCGCCTCGGTGATTGCCATGCTGTCGATCGGCGAGGGCTCAAAACAAGAAGCACTCGAACAAATCCGACGCCTAGGGGCTAGTAACGTGATCGTCCGCAGCGTCAAACCGCAACCGACGAACGACGTACCCATAAACTCTACTTCAGCGAATGTACTCGCCTACGGTTTGAAGTACTCCGATCTCAGGGCGATCGAAGATCTCAAGATCACCGATTGCACCGTTGTGCCAACGGTGATGCACAAAAAGAACCTGCAACATGGCAAGCGGCACATCAACGCGGCCAAAGTCTTCGGAACAACCGCTGAATTCCCCAAAGTCAAACCTCTGCAAATTCAGGGGCGATTCTTCAGCCAAAAAGATGTCGACCTATCGGCCAATGTCGTTGTCATCGGCCAGAGCATTCCCCAGGAAGTATTCGGATTCGAGGACCCCATAGAGCAAACGTTATTGATCGGCGACGATGCCTACCGTGTCATCGGCGTCATCGGAGAACGCGATAGCGGCTCAGCCAAAACCTTGCAGGAAGGTGGCAACGATGAGAATAGCTATCTCTTTATTCCCATCTCCTCCGCACAGAATCGCATGGGGATCATGCAGCGGCTGGTCGAGACCGGTTCGAGGCAATATGTACGCATTGAACTCAGCGAAGTGGTTCTCAAACTCGAAGTTCAATCGCAAGTCCGCTCTTTGGCATCTGTAGTTCGCAATGTCCTTTCGAAGACTCACGCCGACAAGAAAGACTATGAAGTCCAAGTGCCCCTTGAATTGCTCAATCAAGCCGAACGCGAAAAGCGACTTTGGAATCTCGTGCTCGGTTCCATCGCTGGCATCTCATTACTGGTAGGTGGTATCGGGATCATGAATATCATGCTCGCAACGGTCACCGAACGAACTCGTGAAATTGGTATCCGCCGTGCCATCGGTGCAAAGCGCTGGCACATTGTGATGCAGTTCCTGATGGAGACCACTGTGCTCAGCACGTGCGGTGGGGTCTTGGGGGTCATCCTCGGTGTCGTGTTGCCTATGGTCTTTACCTGGACGCTAGGCATCAATACTTCGACCAGCCTAGTGTCAGTACTGGTCGCCTTTAGCATTTCCGTGCTTATCGGAATTGTCTTCGGTGTGTATCCAGCTTATAAGGCCGCCAGCATGAATCCGATCGAAGCGCTTCGGCACGCATAAAGCTGGTCTGTGAAAGCTGGTCTGTGAAAGCAGAGTTGCGTTTCGCTTCAGTGTGCCCGACTTTTGAGTTCGCCTGCAATTTGCATCAACCTGCGTGCCACTGTCAAAACACAGCCCACACAGATCATCACCAATGCGATCTTAACTATCGCTCCCGCAGAAAATCGACTGTGCAAGACCGGCAATAGGATTACGGTAAGTGACAATAGGGCCATGCGATGCTGTTTGGCCATCGGCCCCGAGAAATAGTGTTTGGTACCAATCGCAGCGCCCAACACGCGCGTATAGGCCGTCATCACTGCTAAACAGGCAGCAGCAATTGCAGTAGTCATCAGCCACGGATCGCTTCGATCGACCAACGCAACCCCCACCAAGATCACCGAGTCAGCGATACGATCTGGGAATTCGTTGTAGATATCCCCCAGGAAGCTCTTCTTGGCTCCTTCGATCGCAACCATGCCGTCCAACAAGTTGCACATCAGCCTGAGCTGTATTCCAAGCAGTGCAACAATGGCGGCGAGCCAGGTGCCGGAATCGAACACGAAATAAGCGATCGGCACCAGCAACGAGAACACTATGCTCAGCACAGATATCTGATTAGGCGTAACCGACGTCTTTGCCAGCCATGCCGCGAAACGTCGAATCAGCGAGAGCGAGCGAGCCTTGATCGGCCTGCGATTTTCTACCGCCATAGAAGAGTAACCTGCTTTAGTTGCCCAGTTTATTTGCTTGGTTTATTTACCTGATTTATTGGTTTGGCGCATGAATGAAGAGATACATCAGGCAATAGAGTGTAGGAGCGGTGAAGATGATACTATCCATCCGATCTAGCACTCCACCATGCCCCGGTATCAACTGGCTAAAATCCTTCACACCTGCGGTTCGCTTCAGCGATGAAAACATCAAATCCCCAGACACTCCGCTGAGCGCGATACAGAATCCGAGCAACAACGATTGCCAGGCGTTGATCTGCAACATAATTGGCGCTAACAACAAAGACAACAAGGATGTGAGTACGATTCCCCCAACGAAGCCTGCAACCGTCTTGTTGGGACTGATCTCAACCACCAGCTTTCGCCGACCAAACGACTTGCCAGAAACGAACTGAAAGACATCATTCATCTCGGTAGTAATGAACAGAAATAGGAACGCGACCACAGGTTCGATCTGTCGTTGCGAGGTTGGGTTGACATTGAGAAACAACAGACCTGGTGCGAAACTTAACGCGTATACGCACAGCATCAAACCGCTCTGAGCAGCCCACAGATTCTGAATTAGACCGTCGATCTTTCGTCTCGAAAGCACGAAAAACGGAAGGTAAATGTAGGTCATCACGGGCACGATAAACAAAAAGAAGTTCTTCCACTCAAGAAAAATGAAGGTGTAGTGCGCAACTGCCAACACGACCATCGCGAGCTTCTCAGATGCGCCAACAAGTGAGAGCTTTTGGACTTTCAGAAATTCATGCAGAGCTAAAAGGCTGACGCAAAAAAACAGTACGATCAATCCACGCGAACCAACCAAGCAAGCGGCGCTCAAAAGTAGATTGATAATCCACCATCCGCCGACGATTTCCCAAACTTTAGCAAATGTCTTGTTGTCTGGCCGACGCATCTTCATCCAAGCGCTGAAGACGGTAACGCAAATCAAAAAAGCAAACCCGCACAGAAGACTGTTCACTAGAATTGGGTTGAGATCTGCGAACACAGTTTCGCCATTAAAAAATAGTTCAGTAGTCTATGACCATCAGCGATTCAGCCATCAGCGATTCAGCCATCCTGCGGCTTCGAGCGCGAAGTAGGTCAGGATCATATCCGCCCCAGCTCTCCGGAAGGCGAGCAAACTTTCCAAAACACACTTCTCGCGATCCAGCCAGCCGTTCTGGGCTGCTGCGGCCAGCATCGCGTACTCGCCGCTGACTTGATACACGGCTGTGGGGACCGCAAATGTTTCTTTAATTCGACGCACGATATCGAGGTACGGCATGCCTGGCTTTACCATCACAATGTCCGCGCCTTCGTGGAGATCAAGCGCCACCTCATGCAGGGCTTCGTCGGTGGCGGAAGGTTGCATCTGATAGGTCTTCTTGTCGCCACTTCCGAGATTCCCTTTCGAACCCACCGCATCGCGAAATGGACCATAGAAGGCCGATGCATACTTGGCTGCATAAGACATGATCATGACGTTTTGAAAACCGGCCTGATCAAGCGCCTCGCGGATCGCACCGACCCGACCATCCATCATGTCAGAGGGGGCAATGACCGAAGCGCCAGCCGCCGCTTGCACAACAGCTTGCTTGCAGAGCACCTCTAGCGTTGGATCATTCACTATCTGGCCATCACGCAACAAGCCATCCTGCCCATGCGATGTGTACGGATCTAACGCCACATCGCACACGATACCGATCGAGTTGCCAAAACGAGCTCTCACGGCCTCAGTTGCCGTACAGATCAAGTTCTTCGAATTGAGTGCTTCGCGTCCATCGTCCGTTTTCAGTTCCGAAGGCGTTACCGGGAACAGTGCGATCGCCGGTATGCCTGCTGCAACGGCGGCTTCCACTTGACCAAGCAGCACATCGACGCTAAATCGTTTGACACCTGGCAAACTGACGACGTCATCTTGCTTGCCCTGGCCTGGCAAAATGAACAATGGCCAAATTAGGTCGCTGACCGTTAAGCGATGTTCGCAGACTAACTCACGCGACCAAGGAAATTGACGCAAGCGCCGCATGCGAGTGCCTGGAAAACTGCCGCGTGAAGGGGTGAAGGTCATAACTTGACTCGAATAAGGGTTGTTTGCCGAGATGCTTAATCAAACTTGCTATTCTATACCTCGACGCAATTTGCGTTCCCGCTCACGAAACGTAGTTCGGAGTAGGCGGCCGATAGTGCGATAGATCGATACTTCGCATCCAATCGATCGTCTTCACCAAGCCCTCACGGAGTGTGATTTGTGGTTGCCAACCGAAGTGTTTCTTCGCAAGTGTGATGTCTGGTCGACGTCGGGTGGGATCGTCCGCAGGCAATGGACGATCGACGAGCTTGACTTTGGCACCCGTCAACTCGATCACCAGCTCAGCCAACTCGCGGATTGTAAACTCTCCAGGATTTCCAATATTGACTGGCCCCACAAAACTATCGGGACCATTCATCATCCTCACGATGCACTCGACCAAGTCGTCGCGATAGCAGAAAGATCGCGTTTGGTTTCCATTACCGAAAATCGTGATATCCTGCCCAGTTAAGGCTTGCCGTATAAAGTTGGAAACCACACGTCCATCGTAGGGATGCATGCGCGGACCATAGGTATTAAAAATCCGCACGATGCGCACGTTGACTTTGTTCATGCGGTGATAGTCCATGAACAGTGTCTCCGCGACTCGCTTGCCTTCATCGTAGCAAGCTCGGGTACCAATCGGGTTGACGTTTCCTCGATAGGATTCCGGTTGTGGATGCACCTCGGGATCACCATAAACTTCCGAAGTACTCGCCAGCAGGATTTTGGCTCCACAGCGTTTGGCCATCCCCAACATATTGATGGACCCGAGGACGCTAGTCTTCATGGTCTTGATGGGATTGAATTGATAATGCCCAGGCGCTGCGGGACAAGCCATGTGGTAAATCTGATCCACTTCCAAGAAGATCGGCAACGTCACGTCGTGACGAATCAGTTCGAAGTTCGGCTTGCCGAGAAGATGGACTACGTTGGTTTTTTGGCTAGTGAAAAAATTGTCGAGGCAAATGACATCGTGGCCTTCAGCCACAAGCCGCTCGCAGAGATGCGATCCGAGAAAACCCGCACCACCCGTTACCAGGATGCGATTGATATGTCCCACAGCCAATTCCTTTCAAAATGTTTTTCCTATGCCACCATTTTTGCTCAGACCAGACAGATTTCACCCAGGTAGCGGAAAGCAAGTCATGAAGGATAACCGTTTTCCGCTCGATTGAGAACGTGGCGCGAGCGTAGCTTGGCAATGCCGTTTTTCCGACTGGCTGTTTTTCGGAGCGCAGCCGTCCCTCCCGCTGCGGCTTCGGCATAGACCCTACAATACTTCGCGACACTAACTGCTCAGCGTTACCTTTTGGCCCGTCTTGGCACTTTCGTAAATCGCCAGTATCAGTTCCACACTGCGTCGACCTTCACGACCATCAATGGCCAGCGGAATATTGCCCTGCAATGCCTCCAGAAAACTGCGAAAAAGTGCAGCATGGGCATGATGGCCGATGGCGGCCGGATCTGCGGCGCCACCACCGGTCTTTGTGCGCCCAAGCATCTCTTCTCGCAGCCGCTGATCGGTCTCATTCGGCTCAGCAAACTCCCACTTGATGATGTCCTCCTCTTCAAGGATTGCCATCCCGTGGGACCCCGCAATCTCAATCTTCTTGAGTGTGCCAGGATAGGCGGCTGTAGTCGCCTCAATCACCCCCAATGCACCGCTTTTGAATCGCAGCGTCGCCGTAGCCACATCTTCAACTTCAATCCGCTCGTGAGCCAGCAGGCTCGTGTAGGCTGAGACCTCTGCGACATCGCCCATCAACCACAACAACAAATCAACGCTATGAATCGCCTGATTCATTAATGCGCCGCCGCCATCCAACTGCCAAGTGCCGCGCCATGCTCCACTGTCGTAGTACTGTTGAGTCCTAAACCATTTAACGTAGGCATCGCCGAGAGTCAGCTTGCCGAATCGCCCCGCTTCTACAGCTTGCTTGAGTAGTTGGCTCGAACGATGGAATCTCGATGGAAAGATCGTCGCCAATTTCACCCCCGCTTCGTCGCACGCTCGAATCATCGCGTCGCAACGTTCAAGTGTCACATCCAAGGGCTTCTCGACGATCACATGCTTCCCAGCTTTGGCGGCGGCCACCGTAGGCTCCATGTGGGCTCCGCTGGGTGAGCATACCGTCACGATATGCAGATCATCTCGCGCCAACATGGCATCGAGGTCCGTGTATGCCTGACCACCGAACTCGGCAGCGAGAGCTTCTGCTTTTGGGGCAGTTCGGTTGTAACACGCGACCAGCTTTGCTCCAGAAATTTCAGCGATCGCCCGCGCATGGAACTTCGCGATCATCCCACAGCCAACTATTCCAAATCCAATCGCCAAAGCACGCTCCTTTGTGTCGTATCCGCCTTTGTTGCCGCCACGAAACCCAAATTAGGTTGCAACTGCGCTTTATAAGCGCACCACCTGCGAAAACAGACAACTTAAGCGATGGCAAAGAAGATGTCTAATGGGCAGCAAAAGTAACGAAGGTGACTGGCACCTAACGTATTTCGCTGGCACGCAAGGCTGTTGAGTTGGAATCGGCGCGCAATTCTGGGGTTTACTGCTTTTGGCTGTCGAAAAACGAAGATTTTGAAATGTCAAATAGAAAAGAAGTCTCAAGCCTGAGAAGCTCGTACGAAAAACGGCGAGCCGATGGGGCTCGCCGTTGGTGTGCTTGTCGACGGTTTGCTTTTGGTCAACCCTCGTGAATTAATCCTTAGGCCAAATCAACCTCAGAAGTGGATGAACCGGGTTTCTTGCGGCGTTTCCGTTCGATCGGTTTTTCTGCTTGCGGGTCTGCGGTCAGTCAGGCGGCGTTTAGGCTCCGTGAATTCGAGGCCCAGTTGATCCAGTCGCTGACTTCGGCTTGATCAGGGGCTTGGCTGCCACGAAGCATGCGTTGCCCTTCAGCGCTTTTTGCAACCGCGGTTACTTGGGCGAGCAGACTTGAAACGTTCATCCGTGCGAGTTCTTCTGCCGACGTGACTTTGCATGCGACCAGCAACTGCGCGTCGTGACCACGCAGATTCGGAATGCGACAAACCAAGCGAGCTTGATCTTGCCAATCGCGAATGGTGGCGGCATCGACACGTTTGGTGTCTAAACGTGAAGCGACCATCTCAGCGCTCGCTGCTAAGAATTGCTCCACTGTATCGATACCAATGGCTTCCAGTTTCTCAGCAACGCGAGGACCGATTGAAGGCGCATCAACGACTGGGCTGGCGAGGTCCAAGTAATACCGCACGCCAACGGCAGTTGATCCTTGACGACCATTCTTCGCACCATTACTGGTTCGCGTCGTTTCAACGATCGCTTGACGTGCCTTGCGAGGCTCACGCTCTGCTGAGCTTCGTGAACTGCGTTCAAGATTTCTTGTTTCGCGAGCTTCACGTTCACGTGGCTCTCGGCTCGTTCGTTCAAAAGACTCTCGCGATTCGCGAGGCTCGTATTCGCGATTAACGATTGGGTAGGCAGTTTCGCGATTCGGGGATGGCCGACGTGAATGGGGATAGTCGTAGGCGTCATCGTAATCCGCGGCGTCGTTCAACGATTCACGAGTCGGACGAGCGTAGGTATCCGTTCTTTCATAGACCGCAGCATGCTCTGCATCGTAGTCGTAGCTGGGGCGTGAATCGCGAGCATGAGGGTAGTGAACAGCAGGCGAATCTTCGTAGTCGTGATCGCTCGTGTGCGTAGGTCGTTGTGGTCGATTCACGGTTGCTACGTAAGATCGGCCTCTATCTCCGTTTTTGGCGGACGCGATCCAAGATGTAATGCGTGAAAGTTCGTAGCTGTTTCCACTGCGAAGGATCTCACGACCGCGGTCGGTTGCCAAGAAACGCTCGACGCGGTCCAGCAACTGGCTGGGGTGCATTTCAGCCAGTTGTCGCGGATGACGCACACCAGCGCCGGCCAAAACACGTGCATCAAACGGACGCAGCTGAGGAACATTGCACAGCAGTTTGGCTTCGGCTTGCCAACGCATCACTGTGCTGCTGGTCACGGCGTTTAGTCGCAGGTGTTCGGCCAGCCAATGAGGGTCCGTTCCCAGCAAGTCGCCGACTCGATCGATTCCCAACGCGCGTAACCGAGCAGCTGACGTCGAGTCGAGTGAAGGACAATCTTCGATCAGGGAAGCTTCGGTTAACTGATGGTAAGTCGTGGCCACCGGGCGAACCAAACGCTGTCGCGGAACGGTCGGCTCGTACCACTTGTCCGCTTCTTGCGCGTTTGCGTAGGCGAGCAGTTGACGGTTAATATCCCAAGTCGACTTGGGCACGGAGTAGACTTTAGCTGCAGGACGTACTGCTTTCCAGTCGTGCATGTAACCTACCCAACCCCGCGCACTCCGCACGAGTTCGGCGACGCGTTCGTCGCTACTGAACAGCACCACCTGCTGGCCTGTGGCCGCCACAGTATCGAGATGACGCACTGCCGACTGCTGTAGCTCTGGTGCCAAGTGATCCAGTGGTCCATCGACGAGCAAACTGATGGGTTGATTGCGTTCAAGCATTGCTTCTGCAATTGCCAGCCGCATCGCCAGTTCAACCATAGAAACAGGCGCGGATGCCATTCGTCCGTTAGTCACGGGGGAAGTGGAGCTGTGGCCGTTCAAATAAACAGCAGTGTGGCTATGCACGCTCCCATTAGTACCATTCATCGGCCGATACGAATTTGCACGGGTCGAGGCAAGCAAGCCGTCTAGATGTTTATTGACCAACTGTCGAAAACGATCGGTCGCTAACGTTTCGACGGGCAATTTCGCCAATGAACGTCGGATGTCATCCAATTCAACTCGCAGACGATCGCGTTCTTCGAGATCGCGCAGCTCCAAAATGACTTTATCCAATTCACGAGCCACATCGGCCTCGCTGCGTAGCGCTTTCGTGGGCTCAGGTTGACGGCGCAGCGCTAGTTGTGATTCGACTTCTTTCAATTGCGATTGCAATTCAGCAATGCGATTTTGCAGGGCCAGGCGGCGGTGTTCACCGAGGTGTGTCTCTTCACGGCAGGTGTCGTGTGAATGCTCGCCAGGAGCTTCATTGAGCAGCCATTGAGTCAAGTGTGGATGGTCATGGCATTCGCACCAATCGCCGAACGCGAGGGTGAGTTGGTCCATCGAAAGGTGATATTCGTCAGCAATCTTGCGCAACAACGCAGCGCGTTCATCGATTAATTTCTCGACCGATTGCAGCAGTTCAGATTCACTGCGAGCCAACTGGGCTGCTTGTTGACGAAGCGTTTCAGCGGCTGTGTTCGATTCTTGGCGAGCCAACTGCTGGCAAACTTCGTACAAGTCGCGTTGCATGTTGCGCAGCGACTCCGGCAAAGAGGCCTGTGCGTGATAGCTCTCGTAAGTCCGATCATGACGAGCGATCAACGCATCCAGCTGTTGGCTGGCGGTCAGCAGTTGAGCTTCCAGTGAACGAAGGGCAGCCCGAGGTTCGGCGGTTTTGGTAATGGATAACTGGTCACCAATCTGCTTGTTCAGTCTCGCATCGGTAGCGTTATATTCCAATCGCTCGCGGTGAGCTCGCAAGTCGCGCAGCGTTTGGCGCCAACGATCCAGCCTCGCATCGAGTTGCTCAAGTTGTTCGCGATAAGTGGATCCGACATCAACGTCGCTCATCCCTCGGCGTAGCGGCCAACTGTTTTTTTGGCCGGTAATGTCACGTTCTAGCGCAGCCAATTCAGCACGCACATCGCGTAATTCGGTTGCCAGTGCGCTGCGGTGATCTTCCAACCGCTCGCGATCCCCAAGCACTCCGTAACCGCGATGCGACTGAGCCTCACGCTGCACACGATGCAATTCGGCTTCCAATTGTCCGCGACGCGAGAGCAGTCCTTCGCGGGTCGAGCGTAAACCTTCGAGAGAACGCAGGCGAGCGTTGATTTCAGATTGACGAGCGAGTAGCGATTGCCGTTCGGTGAGCGTGTGATTTTGCGCGGGTTGATCGATACCGAGGTTTCGTGCCAACGATTCCAAGCGACTGACGTTATCGACACCGTGATGGATGGCCGTCAATTCGCTGAATGCACGCTGCTGTTCGGGCGAAAGCGCCGCGTGTGGTGTGTGCGAAGTGTACCCAGTTCGATCAAATCCACCGACTAAGTTGCAGGTCACTTGACCGTTGCTTGACTGAGCTATCGTGTAGGTGTTTTGCTGGTTACGAAGCTCGACTTTCCCGTACTGTGGCGCCTGCATCGGGGCACTATGCATCGAGGCTCCCTGCATCGAACCGGAGCGATCGGACCATGTTGTGCGAGAGGTTGGGTCAACCGCCATCTGGCGTAGCCAGTTGAGCAAAGTGGTTTTGCCAGAGCCGTTGGGACCGCAGATGGCATTCAAGCCGGGCGAGAGTTTTCCCAATTGAAGTTGATCGCTGGAACCGTGACGGTTCACTTCCATGCTAACGAATTGCATGAGGGCACCTCCTATGCCAATGCTTGTACTAGTCCTGAACGGGTTTTGGCGATTAATTCGCCTCGTTCACGGATGCAAAACGGGATTTCTCAGCGCTCTGGGAAGCGCTCTATGGGTCGTGTTAAAACCGTACCACAGTAGTTTCTGTTTACCCAATAGCAATTCATGGGTGCACAAAAATTTGTTGCGAAATTTTGGCAACTTTGATTAAAGTTGCGGCAACTACGCTGCATGAGTTTGATAGCAAAGTCCCTAACAGGCTGCTGGAAAAGTAACCCGAAGCATTAGCGAAGGACCGCAACCCGCGGTCCCTCGCTTACGCTTCCGGTTGCGAAAAGACCAGTCTGCTTCGTCAAGTCGACACCGTAACCCGGTCGCTCGCTTACGCTGCGGGTTGCGAAAGCCCGAAACTCGCAACATTAAAGCTGACGCTGCAGGTTAGTGTACTTCCGCGTTTCGTTGCTGCTAAAGACTCACTCGCGACGCTTGTAGACGCCGATGTTGAATTGCTCTGCAACCAATTCAAAGTTGTTGCTTACCGCCTCAGCTTCGACCTGTGCAGTATCTGCACCGGACCATTTGCCTAGGTCATTGCGATCGAGAATGATCCACTGATAATGCTTGATGGGGTTCCCCTTGCGATCAGGCAAGGCGGCCAGTCGCTCGCGGCGCTCGAGATATTGCCCGACTGTTTCAATGTCTCGATTGCCAACCATATGAGCCGCGATCCGCGCGGTCGCGAGACACTCGCCGCCGCTGTCTTGGATCTTCTTGACTTGCTCCGTCAACCAACGTCCATCTTCTCCATCACTTTTGCGGCGCAATTCCGATTCTGCTCCGTACGTCATCGCCTCCACATCGCGCAGCGTTAAGGAACTAAACGGCATTTGCCCGACGAACAAACTCAGAACGAGGCCCGTGACTAGAGCGGTCACGGCGCTGGGCAAGCCAATGTGGCTATGGGGTACGGAGTTGTCAAAACCTGCTCCTGGAGAAGCTCCTATAGAACTCGCGCCAAATAATGTTGCCAACCAAAACAGGGGCAACAAGGTAGACGGATATTGAAATGCCAAGTTATGCGCTGGGGCGTGATCCCAAACGATCAGTACCCCCAGTGGCAAGAGAGTGGGCAGCAGATAACGCCAGCCACGCAGCAACCCTGGCAATCCGCAAGGCAGCCAGAGTAGCAAGATAAACAGCAAGTTCTCAAGTCTAAGCACCTGGCCCCAAAAGGCTGCGGGGCGAAGCACTGGCGAAAAGAGAATTTCGGTAGGCGAGTTGCCTAGCGCCACAAATCGCCCTGTTTGAAACTCAGCCAAGCCACTGAACTTGTAAACCAATACAAAGCCTAGCGCTGATGCGATGGACACGCTGGCCCACGTTGCGGTGGGAAGGGATTCGATCAAGCTGCTTGGTTTATTCGCTTTCTCGCTCGTATCGCGCTTGAACCACCAACGTTCGACGAACGGCATGACGGCGCAAACTGCGGCGGTAACAGCAACAATCACAAATACCCCTTCCTCCATGGATAGGGCCAACAACGTGCAGGCCAGCGCCGCAAACCGTCGCTTGACTAACAAGCACAACATTGCGACCAACAACAGAGGTATCGCGAAGGTTATCGGATGCCAGCCGTAGGTATAAGCCAAGTTCATCTGGCCAACCGAAGGCTGAACCAACCACGCGATCCCAAACGCCATCGCTGCTGCTTTTGAATGACCAAGTCGTCGCGAAATCGCATAGACGACTAGACTGCAAATGGCCAGTGAACCGGCTTGTAAAGCAAAGACCAAATTTACGCTCGGATAGAGTTTCCAAAGCGGGACGAGTAGTAGCAGCCCGGGATTAAAGTGATCCCAGAACATTGGCAACACTGGGGACTCACGCAGCATGCCACGTCCCGCTGCCGTATTGGCCACCCGCTGTAGGAAGTGTCCGAAGTCATTGTATCCCAACAAGAAATTCTGGTAGTAATCAACGGACTGACTAAACCACCAGCCGGCAGCGAGGGCGGTAAGGCAGGCTAGTGCGGCGACTTCGATCCAGTTATTGCGCGGGAGTTTCGTTTGCGCAAACTTAGAGTGGTGGTTGGTCCAATTACGAACCAAGTCGCCAAAGCTCATGCCGGTCCAGGCTGCACTCCAGATGACTTCCCAGAACTGAGCTGGCCAGGGCTCAACCGTCGCTACTCGCGCCAGCCAAAACACAAGCGGGATGATACTGAACGCGAAGTACACTAGCGTGCGTGATTGCGAACGGCAACCTGCTTGGTAGTTCAGCCACAAACCGCTCCACCAGGCAGCAGCGATTCCAAAGCAGACAGCCACCACCAAGTTCGTCGCTGCGAAGGGCTCCCAGAAGGGCTCGACCATTTTTCCGATTTGGTAGGTCGTCAAGAAATACATCCGACTGCTGGCTGCTAGGCTCATGACGAACCAAGCAAATGCTAGCAGGGCCCATAACGCAAGTTGTGCGAAGGGTTGCTGGCTGCTGGGCTGGGTTGGCTGTCGTTTCATAGTTCGCTTGGCGAGGTTCATGGAGAACTTATGCTAGCACTCTCGATCGCATTAAACTCGCCTTAATCCGCAAATCTTACCTAACATTCCGGCCTCGACATTGCCGATGAGTACGAAGGTAGATCTCTTTTTGATGCGGTCGCGAACAGAGCCGGAATCTGAGTGTAGCAAGGGAATATTATGCGAACAGCTATTGCATTATTGCTCATCGCCGTTGGATCTGTCTCAAGCGGCTGCTCGCTATGTGCCCCAGGTTATCTCTGTGATTATGCAGGCGTTGGCGGCAAGTGGCAGCGGACAGACCCCGAGAACGGTCGCGTAGGTTCCATCTTCAGCGACCCAAACAGCGTCGTCGGTGCCAGTGCGCAATCTTCGAGTGCCAACTCCGCAGAGGTCATCGAGGGCGAGGTTTATGAATACGAAGAAGTTGTTCCGAGTGACGATTCCATTATGGAGACCTCGTCTAGCGAACCTGTTGCTAGCGAGGCGGGGATCGTTATTCTTGGAGACCAATGGTAAGTCGGCTGCCGATTCAATTGGCTTCGATATGCAAGCTTCTACGGCGTCGCTCGGCTCGTCGTACGTCATCAAACAGGCTTGCAATTTCGGGAACCTTGTCGATACCGCTAAGCACCATCTCAGGATGTGTCCGATCGCTGCCGGTCAAGCGAATGGTACCTACGCCCAACATCCGCTGCACGATACCTTGAGTGAAACTCACATCTTCGATATCGATGACTTCGATCCGATCGGTGCGTCGCACCAAAATTCCTGCTTGATGAATAAAACGCTGAGTCGTCAGTTCGTAGTGAACGCTTAGTCGCTTGTACACATAGTTTCCAATGGCGATGATCCACCAGAAAATCAGGACTGAGCCAGCGATTGGCCAAATATTGGGTACATCCATTGCGAAAACAGCGATCAAAGTGATGGCTGCAATGGTTACGATGGTCGAAATCGCCCAGGTGCCGTACATGGCTTTCGCAGAAAATCCGCCTTGCCAAAGGCTGCGTTCGACCGGAGTTTGCTTGCCGTCTTCCATTTTGGCGGCAGCGGCAGCCAAAAAAGCATCACGAGCCGGTGATTCACTTGGGGGTTGTTCTGATGGATTGGCCATTAAAATTCTCTTGTGATTCAGTTCTTGAGGAGGTGAAACTTGACTTTGAAGGTGTCCCTTAGGCTCGACTAGTTGTATTGGCTTGCTGGCTCAAGATCTTGGGCGCTGGTGTCCACAACCTGGCGAAAAAACATCCCGTCCCTTCAACTCCGCCACGGTTACGGTTACTATCAGGCCTGATTTGTTTTCTATAGGGTAGCGTCCCGGCTTGGAGCTGACCATGATCTGCCCACATTGTAACGCAGATAACGACCGAGTGCTTGACTCTCGAGCTTGTGAAGATGGCAAAGCCATACGACGAAGACGCTTCTGCAGTCAATGTAGCAAGCGGTTCACAACTTACGAACGTGTCGGCCATTCATCTTTGCAAGTAGTCAAAAAAGGGGATGTACGCGAACCGTTTCAGCGTGAAAAAATTGAGCATGGGGTCAAACGAGCTTGTTGGAAACGCCCGGTCAGCAGCGATCGGATCCGGCAACTGGCCATCGATATCGAGACCGAGATTCTGGCCGAATATGACTCCGAAATCCCAACGCGACTGATCGGTGAAATGGTCATGGAACGACTTGGGCAACTCGATCAGGTCGCCTACGTTCGCTTTGCCAGTGTGTACCGTGAATTCACCGACGTTGAGGACTTCGTCGCCGAACTTGCCCCGCTTCGAACCGTCCAGTCTCCACCCAAAGTTGACACCGAGTAGATATCAAGTGGGTTCGCTGATCATTGCGTGGACAATTCGCGCTTCAGTCCTGCTGTTTTTCGCGACGCTTATCAGTTGGGTACTTCAAACGGCACCGAGCCGGTGGGATCGCAGCTTGCGGATCGTCTGGTCGCTCGGGTTTGTGCTGTTTGTTGCCCATGTCGTCGCCGCCTTTCATTTCCATCATCAGTGGAGCCACGCTGCGGCGTTGGCGGAGACGGCTCGGCAGACCCGTGACCAAATCGGTCTTGAATTTGGTGTTGGGCTCTACTTCAATCACCTGTTCATGATTGTGTGGGCGATTGATCTAGTATGGATTTGGTTCGCGAGCACCGAGTTGCAAAAGCGATACCGCTGGCTTCGATTGACGTGGATCGCCTACCTGATCTTTATCGCCTTCAACGGAGTGGCGGTATTCAAAGATGGCTGGATGCGAGTAGGTGGGATCACAGCCATGTGTGTGATTCTTCTGGGAGTGATCATGAGATTGAAGTCGACGCGATTGAATTCGACTCCGCTGCAGCAGGATTCGACTTCAGCTGCTCGTTAACGCGATTTGCGAGTCGACGTGGTCTCAGAGGCGGTTCGCACCTTAGGCTTCGGCTCGGCAGCGATTTGAGTCGGCTGGGCGTCGCTGGCTTCAGGCTGTACGTAAGCGACACCGCGCTCGTACAGAGCCAACCGCTGTTTGATTTCGTCGCGTTCCGATTCGCTGGCCAACTGAACCGCTCGCTTTTGATACTTGACGGCCTCCTGCATCTTCCCAGTGGCTGCGTAGGCTGCTGCCAGGGTATCGAAGGCTCGCATCGATGGGGCAGGTTCAAGCTCGAGTGCCTTCTTGGCGGATGAAATCGCTAGTTCGGTATTGCGGAATTTTTTGTCCGGACATGTGGCCATCATCCAAGCGGCATTCTGATACGCCCTCGCGTATTGGCCGTTGATTGCGACAGCTTGACGATACAATTCAGCGGCTTCTTTCCAGTTACCCGTGAATTGCAAAGCGTCCGCTAGGTCGGTGTGGTACACGGCACTATCTGCTGCGAGATCGACCGCGCGACGATAGTCAGCAATCGCTTCGTCATAGTTTTCCAACATGAACTGACAATGACCACGACTGTTGTAGTATTGTGGATCATTGTTGGCCAATTCGATCGCGCGACTGTAGTCACCGATGGCTTGCGGGTACTGCTTCAATTCAAAATTCAATTCGCCAAGATTGAAATAGGCGTTAGCGTAGTCATCTTTGAGATCGATAACGGTGTTGAGTCGATCGATCGCGTTCTTGTATTGCCCCTTCATGGCAAGCGAAATCGCCAAGTTATGATGCACACGCCAGTTCGTTGGAGCGTACTCTACGGCGGTCTTGTAGTCTTCCAGGGCCTTTGCATCCAGCGCGTCGGCTTCCGACAAATTACCGAGTTCGACTTTCTCGGCCGCGGCTGCACTCCGCATTTCGCCACGGCGGTTGAGCGACCAAGCCAAAAGGCTTGAGGCGTACTCTCGGTCAGCCTTGCTGCGTTTAGTGTCTGGGACAACTTTCGAACAAACTCGAGCGATCGCCGTAACCTCAGCCTCTGTGGTCACCGATTGCGTCTTGCGATAAGCGTCGAGTAGATCAGGCGAAATCGCTGGTGAAGGCGCGCTGGATTTCGATTGAGAAAACCCAGGGCTGCCAGCGGATAGTGTGAATACAGCTGCAATCAGGAACGCTTGGAGACGCACGGCTTCGGCCCTACCTTGGATAGCACAGCAAAGAAACTCAACCTGAGCCTCTATACAGGTTCTCCCAAGTTGCGCAAAGATCGATTGCAATAGCAGCAACCAAGTGGATATGTTGAGTGGGTCGGCGTGGGTGGGTCGCTTCTGCCGGATGCGACCAGTCCTCAGTGGAATCCAAGGTACGCTCGGGACAATGGTCCCAAGCTACGATTTAGGCTAACTCCAAAGTTTCTGTTTATTGTCGCATGACAATTGTTGGATGGAAAAGTAGCCACCGTCGCCAGACGGTGGACACCATGCTAGCAGGCCGCTAAAAACGTCGATTTACAAAATTTGACGGATCCATCGTACCCCGAAGCATCAGCGAGGGGCGCTCTCTATTCCCTCGCTAACGCTTCGGGTTACTTTTTCAGCAGCCAGCTAGTGGAGCGTCAAGCTTTAATTTTAGGGTTTGGAACATTAGCCGGAACGCGTTAGCGTCCGGTTTTCGCCGCGGGAACCGGTGCAAGCGCACTGTGGCTAATCCTAATATTTAAGTTTGACGCTCGACTAGTGCTCTGTCCAGATTAGATTTTAGGGTGGCACGCTCTGAGGCTCTGCGAAGGGCGTGGCGAATGTCGCTCGAATCACGCCCTTCCCAAAGCCTCAGGGCGTGCCACCCAAACACAGTCACCCCCCACATTTAATTTGGGGGTTGGGCCGATTAACCGAAGTGCGTTAGCACCGGTTTCCGCCAGGGGAAAACCGCGGCTAACGCCGTGCGGTTAATCGAACCCGCATGCGCGACCAAACCCAAAAATCTAATCTGGACAGAGCACTAGCAAGCTGCAGCCTAAACGAATCGCAAGCAAAGTTCCTCGAGCGCAAACTGGGCTCGCTGCGGAGTCGAATGAGTGCCCTTGATCTTGAGGTCTAACTCAAGCAACCACTCCGTAATGCGGCTGGCTCGCTTCAGTCCAATGCGGCGCAGTCGTTCGTCGGCCAGCTTAGCATCGTTGCCCCAAAATCCGCTTTGCCCGATCGCCGCTTGGGCAGAGAGATTTTGACCCGTGCGTTTCGACTGCAGAATCAAATGAGCAGCGTTGCCAAAGCGTCGCAAACTCCAAGCGATCTGCGGTACGACGGCTGCTGCCGCTTCTCCACCAGCAAAAACTCGCTCGAGTTCCCGCAGGGCATCCGCGACTCGACCATCCGCCACCGCATCGGCGATCTCCCACATCGTACGTGTTCGCCAACTGCCCACGTTTTGCTTGATACTCTCGCTGGTAAGCGTCCCGGATTCGTCGGCATACAACGCCAACTTGGCAAGCTCTTGATGTAAGATGCCGCTGTCTGTTCCCACGGCGGTCAGTATCTGTAGGGCTTGGGGGCCAGTGAGCTTTAATCCATGTCGCGACTTGCCCCAAGCTTGCAACCACTTTTGAACTTCGGGCATGCTCACCGTTTTGCTGCGTCCTCCGCCGGTGGGCAAACCGCAATCGATCAGCCAACCTTTTTCGGCAACCAGCTTGAACAGTTTGGTGTTCGATGGAAACGTGGGCAGTTCCATGATCAACATCGACGATTCAGCGGGTGCGCTGCACCACTTCTCGAGTTGCGGTCGCGACTTCTTGAGCAATTCGTCGGCGTTGCTAACTACGGCGATGCGGCGTTCCGAAGTCGCAAACAAGGACATCGTGGCTAGTTCATCGTGCACATCGATCCATTTGCATTCGTCGCCATCGTAACGCTTCGGCTCATCCTGCTCGACGTTGGCCAACTGCAGAACTTGATGCACCGCTTCTTTGCGCAAGAAATCGTCATCACCGTAGGCAACGATCACCGCAGGCAACCCACCCTCGGGCAGCTTGGCAGACAGAAGCAGTTCGTAGCAGTGTGTTCCCTTCGACATGTTCGACCTTGCGCGTCACTTGAGTTCAATTGTTACTTGTCACTCGGTAAAGGGCATTTGCTGAACGGATCAACAAATCGTTGCCAACGATTGCGGGGGATGCCAAGCAGCGTTCGGTTAGCTTGTTCTTCGCCAGTTCGGTCGGCGTATCACCTACTTGTAGAATCGTTGCATCGCCCTCTTCGCTAAGCATATACATTCGGTCGCCAACCAAAAGTGGCGAGGCGGAAAAGTTCCCGCCAATTCGCTCTTTCCAAACCTCTTTGCCGGTTGCCGATTCCACGCCACTGGCAATTCCCTTGTCACTTACCATGAAGATTTTTCCACCACTGGCTACTAATGAGGGTGTGTGTGGAACATTCGCATCGCTCTTCCATTTCAAATGCGTCGTCGTGACGTCACCGGTGCCCGTTGGGTCAATCGCCAACAAACTCGGGCGGTTGTAGCCTGTGCAAACGAATACTAAGCCATCGGCATAAATTGGACGCGGGATAACCGAGTAGCCGTCGTAAGTCAGTCGCCAAATCTCTTCGCCGGTTTCGGGCACCAAGCTCTGCACGACATTGGAACCGGGCAATATCAGTTGCTTTTTGCCCGCAGCTTCGAGCACCAAAGGTGTACAGAACGAGAACTTCTTATCCGCAGGGACGTCCCGTTCGCGTTTCCAAACAACCTTGCCCGTCATTTTATCGAGGGCCGTAACTTCGCTGATGTCGGCTCCATCCCGCGAGAAGATCAGTAACTTGTCAGCCACGACGGGCGAGCCACCATTGCCATGTACCGGTGGGTAGCTGAGTTCCTTATTGCTCCAGAGGATCTTGCCTTGCAAATCGGTGCAGGCTGTACCTTGGTGTCCGAAATGCAAGTACAGTCGATCTTCATCCACGAGCGGCGTGGGGCTTGCGTGGCTATTCTTCGAGTGGATGCCCGGCGAATCGGCACCTGATTGGGTAAAGATCTTTACCGACTTGAGTAACTTTCCAGATTGGACGTCAATCATCATTAACATCAGGTCAAGATCTGGTTTCTCGTTCGCCCCTTGGGTTACCGGAACAGCGGCCGTGACGTACACGATTCCTTTCACAACGATGGGGCTCGACCAGCCATTCCCAGGCAATTCGGTCCGCCACTTCACACCTTCGGTCTTGGACCACTTGAGCGGCAATTCCTTTGCCGCATAGATCCCTTGTCCGTTGGGTCCCCGAAACTCCGGCCAATCTTCGGCTAAAGAGTTCCCGGTGGTAAACGTTGTTGTAAGTAACGCGATAGATAAAGCCAGACGCGGGGAGGCGAGCATATTTCGCATATCAATTCATTCATTGGGTACAAAGTGGCGAACATTACCTTGGTCGATTTGGAAAGGCAGTGTCCAAAAGCGGCAGTTTATCGGGTGAGGATGCTTGCCGGAAAAAGTATAGATTGAATTGAGTGTCAACGCGACCGCGGAGGCCTGTTAGCGGTTCAACCAATCGTCGAACGCCGCGATCAAGCCAGCTACGTTACCAAATTGATACGTTCCCCAGCCTTGGGCGGCAGCGGCGGCAATGTTCTCAGCACGATCATCGGTGAAGAAAACTTGCGAACCGTTGTAACCGCATTGCCGCTCGCAGTGCAAGTAAATCGCCGCGTCGGGCTTCATCAGCTTTGCTTCATAGCTCAGCACAATCGGATCAAACCAATTCTCAACCATCGCCCAGCGTTTTCGCTTCAGCCATTCCCAATGACCTTCGCAGGTATTTGATAACAGTCCGATACCAACTCCACTGGCCTTGATGTGTTCGAGCCCACGGAGGATTTCCTCGTTGGGTTCAAAGATCGCGCTGACCGCTTCCAACACACTCGCCTCAGAGAGACTCGTGCCAAGTCGCTGGTTGATGTCCGCAGTGAATTCCGCACTCGTTACCAAGCCTGTCTCGTAGCGAATTTCCAAGCCCGAATCATAGATCGCAAACTGAGCCGCGGCCAATGAACAACCGGCCATTTCAGCCAACTGCCGAGTCGCAATCGCGTGATCGAATTTTACAAGTACATTCCCAAGGTCAAAGTAAACAAAGCGGTCAGGCATTGAAATCAACTATCTAAGTGTCAAATCTAAGTGTCAAAGTTGCGTGTAACTGTCATGGACGATCCGTGAGCCGCATGCAGCAGATGCGACTCACTAGCGTCAGCTAGCCGATCCTCCGGCGCTACACCGCATCTGGATTTGGATGAACCCAAGGCTCGCGGTAGGGTCGCGCCAACAACTTGTTAGCTTCGTTGTCACCAATAACGCGATGCGACTTGGGGTCCCACACTAGAGTGCGGCCGACCTGCAGCGCGATATTCGCGAGGATGCAGGAAGCGGACGAAATGTGTCCCTGCTCGATGTCGGCCACAGGTTTGCCACGCGATTCGATGTTCGCCAACAAATCGAGCATATGCCCTCGCACGGCGGGTGCCACGTGCTTTTCGAGGTCTTTTTCCGTGTTGTCTTCAGGATACTTATCCAGTTCCATGACGACGTCCCCATGCATGGCTTTACCATTCCCGTTGGGGATAAAGTCGTAGCTATTGACGCTCAGCTTCAGCGTACCTTTCTCACCATAGAGAATTGCTGCCCAAGGATAATCCTTGTCAGGTGACGTACCCCATGATCGGTGATTCCAGACCACATCCAGATCGTCATACTCAAAGGTCGCCGTCTGCGTATCAGGCGTATTGGCTCGACTCTGCTTTTCAACCAGAATTCCACCGCTGCTAGAGATGCGTTTGGGCCAACCGAGATCGAGCATCCAGCGCACCATGTCGTACATGTGCACACACATGTCTCCCATGATGCCGTTGGAATACTCCATGAAGGCTCGCCACTTGCGCGGGTGAACCATGGACGTGTAAGGTCGCATAGGAGCAGGTCCTGTCCACATGTCGTAATCAAAATACTCAGGCGGCGTGCCTTCTGGTGGATTCTCACGGGCTCGCATGTGGTAGTAGCAGCACACCTCGACATGGCCAATCTTGCCCAATAGGCCTTCGCGAACAATGCGATCGCGGGCTTCAATCAAATGCGGAGTACTACGGCGTTGGGTGCCAACTTGGACAACTCGATTGTACTTGCGAGCCGCCGCCAGCATCGCTTGACTTTCAATCACATCCACCCCCGTCGGCTTTTGGACATAAACGTCGCAGCCCGCTTTGACCGCCTCAATCATCGGCAACGCATGCCAGTGATCCGGCGTCCCAATCAAGACGATATCCAGATCCTTTTCAGCCAACATTTTGCGATAGTCACTGTAGAGTCGCGGTCGTTTCTTGCTGAGCTGTCGTTCAGCCACAATCGCTGCGGCTCCATCGAGCATCTGCGAATCGACGTCGCACAGCGAGACCACTTCCACGGGCGCCACTTGGATCAGCCGCAGCAGATCGACCTTGCCATACCAGCCAGTTCCAATCAAACCAACGCGTTTTGCAGGTTTATCAGCCAGTGCGGCCAATGACTCTCGGGCCACCGTTGACATCGCAGCTGCCGCCGCCGAAGCCTGCAAGAATTTTCTTCTCTCCATGGTCCTACCCCTAAAGAAAAAATGATTATCAATGCTGAGCAACATCGTCATGCCGGTAACGAGCTACAGACCAACTCGCTGCGCTTGACCGGCTACGGGATTATAACCACCGGCCCCTAAGCAGGTGAATCCTGCTTGAGTTTTCGATAGAGTTCTTGAATCACGGGCCGCAAGTAGACACGCGGGTTGACATGCGGCCGAGCGGCGAGCAAGTGCTGTTGGGCGGCTTCTGGGGTCATTCCGCGGTACTTCACAAACCACCACAGCACAATGGTCGCGCTGCGTGCGCGGCCGGCTTTGCAATGGACATAAACGGTTCCTCCCGCTTGGGCATGACGTTCGATGAACTCGGCCCCTCGAACCACATACTCTTCCACAGGGTGATTGAAATCGACCGTCGGCAACCACAACTGCTCGATTCCCAGCTGCTCGTAGCGGGCTTTGGGACCAGGGTACTCTTCGCACATGTTGACAACCCCCGTGACGCCTTCGTTTCGTAGCTTGACAGCGTCGCGTCGAAAAGGGAGGGCGCCCAAAATCACATGCTTGTCAACTCGATCCCACCAATGCCGAACTCGCAGCATCCGCCCCATTGCAAAGTTGTGCACCAAAGTCGGCCAAAAAAGGCTCCGAGCCATCCATCGCTTCATGGGCAATTACGATCCTGTGGTAGATAAGGTAGATATTTGTCGGCTACTCAGTTCGCCAGAAACAACGGGCTGCTCGCAATTTGCTTGGTGATCGTTGCGAGACCATCGCCGTGCGTACGAACCTCTGCGGTGATTTGATCCACTGCTGCGCGATCAGCAAATGTCAGCGGTCTGCCGAGCGCATACGTGGTCATCTTGTGTACCAGAGCTCGGACGAACTGGTCCTGCCGATACTCTAGAAGAAAACGCTTGACGCCCTCCACTCCGTCGATCTGCTGGCCATTGAACAGTTGGCTCGACGCATCGACTGGAATCCCCTGAATCTGCGTTCGCCAATTGCCAACCGCATCGAAATTCTCAAACGCGATTCCCCAGGGATCAATCTTTGCATGGCAAGAAATACATGCCGCTTGGTTCCGATGATTCTCGATCCGCTGCTTCAAGGTGAGCTTTGCAATCTCAGGATCCGTCAAGTCAATTTTGGGAACAGCCGCGGGGGGCGGTGGAGGGGGATCGTCCAGCAGTCCCTTGAGCATCCAAATGCCGCGTTTCAGGGGATGGGAGTCCTTCCCGTCAGAGTTCATCGCCAGTAAGCCTGCTTGGGTAAGCAGGCCGCCCCGTTTATGCTGCGGCTCGAGCGTCACGCGCCGAAAGTCATTGCCATGTACTGCCTTGATGCCATAGTGCTTGGCCAGTCGCTCATTCACCAACGTGTAATCTGCGTGAAGAAAGTCGAGCACACTGGCGTTGGTCGTGAGTACTTCTTGAAAGAAAGCGACCGGTTCCTCTCGCATGGCTTCCTGCAACGCAGCATCAAACTGCGGATAGGCTTTGCGGTCGACATGCAGATAATCAAGCAACTGCATGCCCAGCCATTGCCGCACAAAATGCTCAGCAAAGCGTCGCGAGCGGGCATCGGCGAGCATCCGTTCAACTTGACCGGTCAAGATGTCGGGCTTTGCAAGTTCTCCACGCGCCGCCAGTTCCAGCAGAGCTTCATCCGGAATGCTACACCACAAGAACATTGACAGGCGAGTCGCCAGCTCTGTTTGGCTCAAGCCCACTTGCTCTGGCGCACTGGTTTTCCCTGGTGCAGTAGTTTGTTCTGGTGCGGCCTTCACTAGGTATAGAAACTTCGGCGACGAGAGCACGGTCGCGAGAACCTCAACCATTGCCTCTTCAAAATCACTGCAAGCCGGTCGGACTTTGTTGAACAGTGCCAGCTTCTGTTCGATTTCTTCTGCGGTTACCGGACGCCGCCAAGCGCGTGACATGAATTGGGTGAGCACTTCCTTCCCATAGATAGCTTCGTCCTCGCGATTAGCGCTCGGAAAGAAGATGCGATTATGCGACACAGGCGGCCATTGCTCGTACACGGGCGCGGTAATCTCGACGAAATCGATCTGCACATCCCCTTCCGATACCGAGCTGTTCACCAACTTCACGTATTCCGATGGGCTCGGCAAGTCGCCCATCTTCCAGACTCCGCGCACCGAGTTGCGAGGCTGCACTTCGCAAAGTGGAATGTTCCACTCATAGAACTTCGGCTGACCTGGCAGAGCGTCGATTGGGATGTCATGCTGACTAATGCGAACTGACGCTTGCGAGTCGTTGCTGGCTTGCCACCCGAACTCGAGCTGCATGCTGGGTTGTGAGCTGGGTTGTGTGTTGTTTGATGTGTCAGGGGTAGGTTCCGCGTCACGCTTGGTGCGAGCCGCGCGGAACCTCACTCGAAGCGTTCCTGCATTGGGAATCGTATCGCCGAGTTCTACGATCAGATGCTGTCGCGGTGGGATAATCGCGACTTGATCGATTGCGGCGGGTGCCTCGACGGGTTCTGATGTTGGTTTCCAGGCATACTTGGCTTCGCCGTAGTCCCAAGACACACCAGCTACACGACCGCTCACCAGATCTTTGTAATGAGAACCATGCTGACGGTTTTGAAATTCAGCGGTTCGCTTTTCGATCGCTTCCTTCTGTTTCTCCGGATTATCGCTGAACTTCTGCCGGAGTTTGTCCAGTTCTTCGTCCTGCTTGGCCCACGCGCTCTTGGCTGCGGCGGGCATAGGCACAGCCCAGTAAATGCGGGCTGGTTGCGAACCGCGGACGGTGGCATTCTTCAGCGCACTGTGGCTCAGCTCGCGGTACGTTCCGAACTGACTGGCTGACATGTGCAGCAACTCTGAACTGTTCAAAAATCCATCCTCAGAAATGGATTCTGGGGGTAGGTCTCTGGCGAAATCGTAGGGCAAACCAAGTAGATCTTGCAGCGCGTAGTTGTACTCATAGCGGGTCATGCGGCGGAATGATGAACGGCCCTGCTCCGCGCGGCGGACCATGGACGCAACTTGCAATTCCTTGGATAACCACTCGACTAACCGACTGCGATCTTCATCGGGCAGCGGCTCTTCATCGGATGGGGGCATTTCGCCGTTACTGAGGACGGCAACGATTTCTAGCCACCAACTAACGTCCTCGCCATGAGACAAGTCTGGATTCAAGGTATCGATGCGAACGTTGCCTTCCTGCGTATCAGCACCATGGCAGCGAATGCAGGCGTTCTCAAGTATCGGCCGAATGTCTTTCGAAAACGACTCGAGATCTGAACGAGGAGCTTCCGTCGTAAAGGCTTGTTGGTTTTTTCGATAGCTTGAGTTAATCACCCCAGCAGCTTTGAGTTCTGCGAGCGTCAGGGAATGCGAATCGCGAACGGAGCTTGCCTGAGTTGTCTCGGCTTCAGTTTCCTTTTGCCCAAGTGCAGGCTGCACCAATACAATCTGAACAATTACAGCCTGGATCAGCCAGCATACCTTGCTCAGGAATCGTAGATACTCTTGCTGCGAGAACATTCAACCTCGGTAAGCTGGGTGGGCGGGAAATGGGAACGCTGCGTGAAGCGTTTTAGCCAGATGTGAATTGAGGTCGATTGGAGGTCGATTGGAGGTCGCGGTTTCGCAGGAAACCAACCATCCTCAAACAATTTTCATTATACCCCCTGCGAATTGAAGGGTGGCATCATTTTGCCTTGACCAGAGCCGTTTTTGGCTAAACGCGTCCAAGATTGCGAAAGGATCTTGCTCGCCTTTTAAGCCAAACACCAAACCGGGTTGTGTTCGCATAAGCGGCGGGTTCAGCGGTCGAGGACGTCCGCGCTCCAAAAAACCGGACCAGCGGACTGGAAAGTCCACAGGTGCTGCTTGAGAACCACTTGCTTGGAAAGTGAGTTACCGTCGAACGGATCGACCTCAAACCACTTATCGATGTAAGCAATCAAGTCCGAGAGCAGACTCTCGTCCACAGGTGTCTGTCTCTTGCTAACGATCAAGCCAGCAGAGGTTGCCTCGGCAGTCTTCAGCAACTGCTTCATCTCATCCTCAGTACCCAGTCCCTGCAAAAACGTATTGGGGATCGGGAAACCACTTGCTAACCACCAGGTCCTTGACTCAAGCTTCGAACTCATTCTGTTTATGGCACCTCTGGCTGCACTGGCCTGTTGGGTCTGTCGGGGCTCTCGGGGCTCTCGGGGCTCTCGGGTTTGTATGGTGTTATCTTGGCAAGATTCTACCCGTGACTCTGCATGAAGCGGGTACCGGCCAGAAATAGTGGCCATCAAACTCTTCAACGACCATGAATGCACCTTTAGCCAAAGGTAGATTGGCGAGACTTCCATCGTCACGCAATTCGAGCATCAGGTTCGTGAGCATTGTTCCAAAATACGTGTTGAGTTCATCTTCAAAATCCGACTCATCGTACTCGTCATCATCATCATCATCATCTTCTTCTTCGTCTTCGTCTTCGTCAGCTGCGATCTCAATATTGATTCGCTTGCCATCATCCTTGATTAATGTCACTCGTTCACCTTCGCACGCTTTCTCATAAAATTCGCACCACTTGGGCAAGTCAAACATCGTGTACTCATCGATGTGGTTGTTCCATTCTCCGTCCATGTTGAAGCCAGGGCGAGTATCGAAAACTAGGTAGATGTAACCTCCCTGCGCGGCGTAAAACCCAAGATAGATTGCTTGCACGGGACTGTCATCTTCACCAGGGCCTGCGCTGCCGTGTTTGGCGAAGTTCTTGATTCGGCCCAGTATATACTTGCGGATTTTCTGTTTGTCTTTGCTAAGGTCTATTTGCATATTGGCTCCATGTTAGAAGAAGTTGGATGTCGTTCCAGTTATACACAAGTGAAATCACCTTCTGACACGGCTTTTCGACTCTTCTCACGGATCGCGACTTCCCTGCTCCCGTCCGCCCGCCCGAAGTCACTCATTCCATGTAGCTCTTGCGTTGTTCAGGCGATAACTTTTCAATGGCGTTACGCAGCATGGTTCGAGGCATTTGTTTTGCATACTCAGTTTTGATGTTGCGAGTTGCGGGCTTTCGCAACCCGAAGCGTTAGCGAGGGACCGAGTAGGACGTCGACTTGACGATGCAGACTGGTCCCTCGCTTACGCTTCGGGTTATGAAATACCAAGCAAAACGTCCTCCGGATCGCTCCAAAGCACCAATTAGCGCTACAGCAAAACTAACGCTTCGGGTTACTTTTTCAGCAGCCTCCTAGACGATGACTGCACTGGGTTACATCACTCCAGCAAAAAGGCTTGAGCCAATTCGTAACATGGTCGAGCCCTCGGCGATGGCTTCTCGGAAATCACCGCTCATGCCCATCGACAGTTGATCGAGATTGACCTGTGGACCAAAGCGAGTTTGCAGTTGGTCGCGCAGTTCACGCACTTCAGCGAATTCACGTCTGGCGACTTCGGCGTCTGACTCGAGGCTGCACATAGCCATCAGCCCACGTAGATCTAAACTGGGGAGCGCTACTACCTGCTCGGCGACCTGCATTAAGTCGGAGGTAGGCAAGCCGGTTTTGCTGGTGTCCTGAGTCACGTTGACTTCCAACAAGACCTTTAGCTTCAGGCCTGCCTCAGTTGCTTCGACGTCGAGTGCCGTGGCCAAGCGCAGGCTGTCCAATGAGTGCAGCCAACCGATATGAGGCAGTGTCCGCCGAATTTTGTTGCGTTGCAGATGACCGATCAAGTGCCACGAAGCTGGGCGTTGATCGCGTGCGAACTGGTCCGCTTTCCCCCACAGGTTTTGTGGCCGATTCTCCCCAAGGGCGGTACAGCCGGCGTCAAACAACTGTGCTGTCAGGTCGACGTCGACGTACTTGGAAACGCCGACGATCAAGATCTCACTGGGCGAGCGGCCAGCGCGCTGGGCTGCTTCGGCAACCTCAGCGTTCACTCGATGCCAGTTCTCTGCAATTCGTTTCGCCGATTCAGGTGAAGCCACAAGCATTGGGTGATTTGCGATCTTGGTCTAGATTGGTTCAGTTAACTCTGTTGCAATTGTTGGATTTGTTGAATGATGCCTAGTAGCTGCCGAGCTCGGTCGATGGATCCTACTTGGCGTACAAAGTTCAACGCAGCATCGATTTCGGTTAACGAAATCTGTGCCACCACGACCGCTTCGTTGCTGTCCACCGGTGTGGCGTCTTCGGTAACGCCAACCACCACCGAGCGGTTGCGACGCTTGGAGGCTCGCTTCTTGAGATGTGTCTTGGCGTTGGAAACGTCGGCTGGCGTCACGCCAAATTCGATTAGGGCTTCGACAACATCTTTGTTTCGGGCCTGCGGATGCTCAGTCAGGTAGTCTCGGACTCGTTTCGACTTGCTGGGGCTTTCGCGATTCAATGACATTGTTGGGCTGTTCGTCTAAGTTGTGCAAATTCAGTTCACCCGGAGCTGGTGAGAATACCATTTTGAAACAGTTGCCCGCTGATTGAAGCCCCAGAGGGGATTTTGTCCCAAATTTTAGAAAAATTGCGTCCCTTCTCGCCGATTGCTAACTGCAAAACTGACCGAAAATACACGGACGGCAACGTGCTTTACCGCTACACTCCAGCCAAAAAGTAGCGATTCCACCGACTAAATTCGGTGGCGATCCGCGTAGAGTGACGAAAAAGGCCGATTTTCAGGCTAGAATTGAGATTACACTCTACGCGAGCCTCGTGCTCTGTCCAGATTAGATTTTTGGGTTAGGCACATTAACCGATGTGCGTTAGCACCGGTTTCCGCAATGTGAAAACCGCGGCTAACGCCGTGCGGTTAATAGCGCTCGAGTGCGATCAACCCAAAAATCTAATCTGGACAG
>JANRMD010000163.1:0-4948 GCA_033761895.1 Pirellulaceae bacterium
GGTAATCGAGCAGTTCTGGGTGCGTTGGAGTTTCTCCCATCAGTCCGAAGTTGTTAGGAGAACGGACGATGCCTCGCCCAAAGCAATATAACCAGATGCGGTTGACGATCACGCGCGACGTCATCCAGTTATCCTTGGAGGTCAACCAATCAGCTAACAACTTGCGACGGCCTGCGGAACGTGCCCCAACCGGCGCGGGCTGGATCTCGGGCACTCCGCCACCGAGCAACTTGGGAAACGCAGGCTGTACCTCATCCGCTTCGGCATGGGGACTTCCACGCGTTAGAACGTAAGTCGCCGGCGGTTGTGCGTCGCACTTGGCCAAGCCCAACACGCGCTCGCGCGGCGGTAATTCCCGTTGACGCTCGGCCAGTTGCTTTTCGGTTGCCTTCAGTTTTTCATACTCAGACCAAGTTGCTTCATCGACATATTGTTGCAGTTTTTCGCGCAAGACTTTCTTGCGCCCATCACCTTCGGCAGCTCGTTGATCGGCAGCTTCCATTTTGACGATCGCGGCTTGCTCGATCTTCTTCAGTTGCTTTTCAACTTCCTTGCGTTCGGACTGAAGCAGTTCATATTGCTTGCCAATCTCCTGCGAAAGATCCAGTTGATTGTTAGAGGTCTGATCACCTCGGTCTGCATACGAAGTCACATCCCGCAGCAAAGCGACCATGCTGTAGTAATCCTTTTGCGTCAGTGGATCAATCTTGTGGTCGTGGCACCGCGCACAATTTAGAGTCAGCCCCATAAAGGCTTGGCTGGTTGTGGTGAGAATGTCATCGTACTCATCAAATCGAGCTTGCAAGGGATCCGCCGGTTCGTCGTCCCATATCCCCAGTCGATAATAACCGGTGGCCGTCAAGGACTCGGGCGTTACAACCTTCAATTCATCGCCTGCCAATTGCTCTCGGACGAATTGATCGTAGGGTTTGTCGCTACTAAAGGCATGAATCACATAATCACGATACTTCCACGCGTTGGGTTTAGGGTTATCGCGCTCAAAGCTATTGGACTCCGCGTAACGCACAACATCCAACCAAGTTCGCGCCCAACGTTCTCCCAACGCTGGATCAGCCAGTAACTGGTCCACCATGCGTTCGTAACTCGACTCATCCCAATTCTCACACCACTTGACCACCACTTCGGGTGCAGGTGGTAAGCCGGTGACATCATAGTAGGCGCGGCGTACAAGTTCGGCAGGAGTGGCCTGGCGATTCGGATGCAGTCTGTTGTTCTCAAGCTTGGAAAGGATGAAAGCGTCGATCGGTTGACGCAACCAAGCACTATCTTTGACTTGAGGCACTTCACTGCGACGGATGGGTTGGAACGACCAGTGAGGCGCGTACTCCGCCCCCGAATCGATCCAAGAACGCAACAAAGCAACTTCGCTTTCGCTAAGTCGCTTTCCCTCCGGCGGCATACGCTCATCTTCGACGTCGGAGGTAACGCGCCGCAGCAGTTCGCTCGCCTCCGCTTGACCGACCACCACCGCGTGCTTGCCGCTTTCGGCTTGGCCGATGACGGTTTCGCGATCATCAAATCGCAAGCCACCTTCTTGCAGGTCAGGACCGTGGCATGAGTAACACTTGCGTGCCAAGATCGGCTGAATCTGAGCGGCGAAAT
This sequence comes from Pirellulaceae bacterium, assembly GCA_033761895.1. Taxonomy (GTDB): domain Bacteria; phylum Planctomycetota; class Planctomycetia; order Pirellulales; family Pirellulaceae; genus Aureliella. Next base: position 1,624 of record JANRMD010000163.1, read on the forward strand.
CGATTTTCGTCGATTTGTCTTGAGCCTGCACAGCGTGGCACGTCAGTCCAAATCCGAGCCCGGCAGTTACGATCAACAACAATGTACGCATAGATTCGGTCATCTTTAACGTCGAGACTCTGAGCGGTAGGCGATATGGACGGGCAGGAGCTTCCGTCGGCAGGTGGCCCTCTATCCTAGATCTAGCCACTTCTATTCTAGACCACCGGTCGGGCAAGGTCGAGTCGCAGCGTTTGGCGGCTTTCTGGCGCACTCACGGCGCTATTGACACCTGCCAGACCGCGATGTTGAGCGCGACCATCGTCATTAACTGGATGACATCCGCCATCGTATAGTGCTTGCCAATGTGATACCGGTCGTTCCTGTTCCAGCGTTCGGCTAGAATCGCAAGCGAAGTTCCGTTGACCAGTACCGCGACGGGGGCAAAGCTCGTTAAACCCAAGGGCAAACTGGTGATGATGCCGGCAACAAAGACCGTCACGAAGCCGATGGTAATGGCTGCATCATAGTCACGACTAAACGATTTTGGGTGGGTGTCAGGATTGGATCTTGCATATTCGTTCACTATTGCCGAGGCCGAAGCATAATCCTCGCGGCTGACCGATAGAAAGACGTACATCCGCGTCGTTCGGCTTACAGAACGAATCCCATGCTCTTCGAGCCTACGAATCAAACCGCGGGCGACAGCATGATTGTGGTACTTGCATAGCGCCACAAGATCTTCCGGCGCAGAGCCTTTCCCGCCTTTAGCAGGTGCATTGCAGTCAGCAATACGTTGCAACGTCGAGTTGATTTGGGGTTGGCAATCTGATTCGTCAAGCATGCGCGTAAGCTTCCCGCTTGCAATCGCGTAAACTAGAATTCTGTTGGGCTGGGCGGTCGAGACCATCTTCGATGCCCGCAATTCTCTCCTATTGAAGTGAGCACCGCAACATGAACCGCGCGCTGGCCATATTGAACTTGCTGATTGCATTGATATCAATCCAAGCGTCTGCGCAAGAAACGGTCAAGCTTGAGTACGCCCCCAGCCCCGTCGCTAATCCACTGAAGGGCCTGGTGCCCTATGCTGGCGACGAGAACGCCCGTTTTCCGCATACCATGGAGTTCGACTACGTTGGCTTTGCGGACCTGGTGAAGGGCTATGACACGTACGACTGGAAACCGATGGAGACACTGTTGAATGACATTGCCGAGCGCGGTCATCAGGCCGTATTCCGAATCTACTTGGAGTATCCCGGCAAGCAAAATCTCATTCCAAAGTTCCTGGTCGACGACGGATTGAAAGTCCACAAGTATCTCAACACCAATACTCAACCACTACCGCCAGCCGCAGTTGAAACCCCCGACTACGAAGACCCGAACTTGCGCAAGGCCTTAAAGAACTTCATCGCAGCATTTGGAAAGAAGTATGACGGAGATCCGCGGATTGGTTTCATCACAGCGGGGTTGCTTGGTACCTGGGGTGAATGGCACACGTATCCAAAATCTGAGTTGTTTGCATCGAAAACAGTGCAAGCGGAAGTGATGGACGCTTATGCAGCCGCCTTCAAAGTTACTCCAATTCTCTTACGCTATCCGGCAGGTGAAGACACTTGGGAGAAAGCCTCCAACTGCGATCGACCGTTTGGCTATCACGATGACTCATTCGCTTGGGCAACGCTGGACACCGGCAAGAAGGACGACGATTGGTTTTTTATTCCGGCATTGAAACAAGCAGGTCCTGCCGCAATCGACAAATGGAAGACGCATCCGATCGGAGGCGAGATTCGACCGGAGGCGTGGGGAAAAGTGTTCGATGAAAAACCGGGGAACAAGAACATTCAGAACTTCCGGAAGTGCGTTGACGAGACGCACGCTACTTGGCTGATGGACAGCGGCATGTTCGAAAAAAAATCCAGTCCAGCTCGTAAGCAGCGCGCCGAAACAGAAGTGCGTCGTATGGGCTACGAATTTCATGTCCCCTCAGTCCAAGTGACTCGGAACCAAGAACGCTTGCAGATCGAACTCGAATTGCAAAATCGCGGCGTTGCACCTTTCTACTATGAATGGCCAGCGGAATATGGGCTGATTGCCAAGGGCAAAGTTGTCAAGAAATTCAAATCGAGTGGCAAATTGACCGGCTTGTTGCCAGGCGCCCCAAGCCGCCGCTGGAGCGATGAGATTAACCTCAGTGAGCTTCCAACCGGGGAGTATACGCTCGCAGTTCGAGTTCCCAACCCATTGCCCAACGGTCCACCCATGCGATTCGCCAATGCGACGCAAGATCGAGATGTTGACGGATGGTTGTCGTTAACCACGATAAAGTAATCGCGCGGGGTGAGCCCCTTTAGCCGTTCTTTTCATCATGGCATACTAAGTCGATGACGACCGCGCTGGCAAGGATCAACACATCGTTTTCAGAGTCGGCGATCTCGATTCCGTAGGTGTCCGTCCAACTGAACCACCGCTTAGAAACATTGGCAACGCTTACCCCATGTCGTTTGAACGTATACTCATGGTCGAGAAAATCGCCTTCGGCTAGCAGGTCATCAGGACCAGGCACATCGACCTCGAATCTACAGGTGAACCAAGTGAACAGTCGCTTTGAAACGGTCGCATACAACTGGCCGTTCGCATAGATTTCGTAGGTGGGGCCCCAAGCTAATAGACGTTGCGAAATGAACGCTAACTCGTTGCCACTCATGTCCTGAAAGGATAGTTTGTCACCCAGGCTAACAGCATGACCATCCACAAAGAAGACATCATGACCATGCGCATCTTGAATGGTAAAGTCATCACCCCAGGCAAGCCACCGTTGTTTCATTAGGTAACGCATTTTTAGTTCTGGGACCCTTTCGGCGTAGTAGAGGTGCTGTTTTCCGACTAGTGCTCTGTCCAGCTTAGATTTTTCGGTTTGGGTGTTTGGGCTTTCGTGTGCCACTGGCCGTGCCAGTGCAAACGAAGGAGTCAATTCGAAACAAAAGTTGGTCGATCCAATACGTGAGTCCTAAACGGAAATCTGTCGAAGTGATACGGTTCGAATTAGCAGATGCTTTCAAATGGACTGCGACTCAACCAGGGCGATTTACCGATCACCCAACTTGATCTTCACTTAAACCGTACAACTACGGCGGCTCTCGTGTTACGCTGTTTGCACTAGGAGTCTACTTTTGGTGAACAATAGCTCCTCCGTTTGCACTGGCACAGCCAGATGGGATGAAAAGAGTTCGTCACTCCATGACCTATAGTTGGTGACGAGAATTTTAATCCCATAACTAAGGCTGGAGTGACGAACATGCGAAGTATAACTGATTGGTTTTGTTACGTTGGTTTTGATTATCACAAT
>JANRMD010000164.1:0-2007 GCA_033761895.1 Pirellulaceae bacterium
GCAGCGTTGACCGTGCCGCCGCCAATCAACATTGACTTCAGGAACAACGCGATCGGCGGCTCGGCGTTCAACGCTTGGTTAGGCCCTAGCATGAAGTTCTCATGGACTTTGTACTTCGCTCACGTGGCCAGCGACAACTCGCCACGAGCCATCTGCCTCAATTGCCCAAACTCTTGTGTAACGAAAGGTGCCTTCGATCAAAGTACCACCTACCTCCACACTGAGCCTAGTTCGCAGGGAGCTAATTGCAACATCCGGCCTTACGCAAGCAACACGAAGCTCCTCGGGCTGATGCTCTTGAAGCGAAAGAATCCAGATCGATGTGCTTCGAGATCCTGCGCCTTCGAACCGAGTTGTCCATCATGGCCGGTGAAAAGGAGATCTTCTGAGATTAGGCTGTCTAGAACTGCGACATTGCCATCAAGTTGTGCCGCTCGGATACTTGTTTCGAGGATAACGATCTCGGGAGCAGGCTGTCCGACTAGAACTGAATCCAGGATTTGGCTGTTCGAGCCGTAAGTATCGTTTCTTCCATTGTTCTGCGACGAGTCGATCATGTCAGCTCTCAGTGGCCTAACGGCAAAATTCAGCGAGTGCGAGTAGTATTCTCTACGCAAGTCAGAACGACCGACCGAGAACTTCGCTGCAATTTTTTGTTCTGCCTTCGTTTGCGTTACAGGTTCTCGACCCAGTATATCTGTTTGTGGCCTCGGGATTCAAGTTCACGTATAAGGCATTTCGCATCCCGTTCGGACGTTGGATAGCCAATTGTCATTGGATTTCCATCGTCGCTCTGCCTCCATGCCTGACAGCAAGCCTGATGCTGCGACTCGGGCATCGTTTTCGAGAAGTGTTCCAAGGCCCATTCACGATCAAGCTTAAAGGCGTCATCGGAATAGACCGGAATTTTCTGCTTCCAGTTTACTAGGTGTTCCACGGCATGATTCACATTCGGTTCTGTGGCACATACGTGCCCACCATCGCAAGCGTGAACGAACTCGAAGCCAAGCAGGAGCCCAAATTCGTATTCAATGATCCAATAATCAGCATCGCCGACTGGAATGTTACCTCCGGCTGGCGGAATTTTATACCCGAACTGCTTTGACAAATTTTGTCCGTGCGGGGCGCCGCAGCAGGGTAGCTTGGCGGCCGAATAACGTATCCATGACAGGACCAAATCGAGCGATCTGGCGTGTTTCATCTTGGACCTACGCGGACAGGTGGTGCGGCTAATGGCCTGATGCCAGACGCTGCACCCGAATCCTTGCCAGTTGGAGTAAACGTGATGCCCAAATCCGATCTATTCACCCTACCCGGAATCGGTCGCACTTTCGTAAAAGATTTTGCCAGGATCAAGATACAGGCGATCGCAGATCTTGTAGGTCAGGATCCGGAAAGCCTATACGCGGCCCTGCAAAGGGCTAACGAAGCCGTTCAGCACAAGACGAGCAAGAATTATCTGTATGTGATTCGCATGGCCGTTTACTATGCAAACGGTGGTCGCGATGAACAGAAATTGAAATGGCACGCTTGGAAGGACTAGAGGAGCGTGTTTTGGTTAGTGAGTTTTAGTTTGGTGTGCCACTGGCGTGCCAGTGCAAACGGAGGAGTTATCCCTCACAACAAAAAGTCTCTCTAACTCAACGAGTGTAACACGAGAGCCGCCGAAGTTGGACGGTATCACTTACGTTCGAGTTGGGTAATGAGTCAGTCGCTGCAGAGATAATGTTGAGTCAGTAGTCGAAGCGCATTGGATCGCGTTTGCTTGTTCCAGTCGTATTACTTCGACAGCTTTGCGCCAAAGATAAGTGCCTTGGGTCGACCGCCTTTGTTTAGAATCGACACCTTCGTTTGCACTGGCACGCCAGTGGCACACGAAAAACATACGCAACCCCAAAATCAAATTGTGCTGAAGGACTCGCTAAGCCGCGCGGCGTTGCTTCGGCTGAGCTGCGTTGCGACTGAGGTAGGCATCCAAGCATTGGTGGAATAGTTGCTGATTACTTT
>JANRMD010000165.1:0-3166 GCA_033761895.1 Pirellulaceae bacterium
AGAAAGTCCGCGATTTCGTGCTGCTCAACGAAAACGGGCGATTCAAAGATGTTTCTCAAGCCGTTGGGCTAACCGCTGTCGAATCTACGCGGGCGGTAGCCTTCGATGACTTTGACAACGACGGCGATGTTGATATCGTTACGCTCAATTCCAATGCGCGACCAACCGTGCTGCGCAATGATTTGCCACGCAACAAGCACTGGCTGCAATTAGAATTGTGCGCCCAAAGTGCAAATCGCTTCGCGATCGGCTCCAAAGTAATTGTGACCTACGGAGAGCACCAGCGTCATATCCAAGTCATTTGTGGCCGAGGTTACCAAAGTAGTTACGGCGATCGCTTGTCCATCGGACTTCCGAGTGCAGATCTGGATTTTGCACAAGTCCGCATTGAATGGCCCAATCGCGCGCTCGAAGACTTCACGGTTTCCATCGCGGCATTAACTAAAATCGTACAGGGCGCCGGCGAAACGGTCGGCCCGCAATAGATCATCCTCTTCTCACTCATTTCGAAAGTTGTTTTATGAAACCCGCAATTGGTTTTCCAGTCACTCTTGTGCTGACCTGTCTGCTCGGAGCGTTCTTCTACACCACTTATCCCATGTTCGTTGCAACAGAAGCGCTGGCGAAATCTCGCGAAATTGGAGTGTTAACGCCCGAGTTGGAAGTCATCATTCGCGCGGATGATTACAAGAGTTCTCTGGTGGTTTACGCCAGTTGGGGACTGGTGGCGGGCATCATCGGCGCGATTGCAAGTTCAGGTAAGGGTCTAGGCATACGATTAATTGTTGGTTGTGTACTTGGAATTATTTTGGGCGCTTTAACCAACTACATTAGCGACCAATACGCACTCCGCTCTGCACCTCCTCTGGATGCAATTCAGTACTGGATTAAGCGCTACAGCTTGGTGCAGTTACCGATGGCACTTGCTGTAGCGATTCCGGCATCTTTTGGAGCCTGGGCCAACCTACCCACCAATCTGGTTAAGGCTGCACTTGCGGGGGTGTTCGCGGCTTGCCTGTACTCCTTCTTGATGGGGCTTGTTACCCCCCTGGAACAGGTGCAGTTCAATTATCCGCAGTTCACCGCTAACTCGTTCATTTTGCTGCTTTCCTTCAACCTTTTGTCCTATCTTGGAATCGTTTGGGGGGGTGCCAAGAAAACCACTGAGAATGTGGTTGATACCGCCTCAGTCCCCGCTACGCCCTCATGAAAGGCCCATAAACGCTCACATGGGTTCCCAAATGGCTTTACTCGGACTTTGCAGGCTGTTAAGATTACCGTGTTGAGTATCGATTTTTCTTTTCTAACACCTTGTTGACGGAGAGCACTTATGAAAAAAACGTTTCGTTCGGCTTTCACACTAGTGGAATTGCTAGTGGTGATCGCCATTATTGGGATTCTCGTGGGGCTGCTGCTTCCAGCAGTTCAGGCAGCACGAGAAGCTGCACGCCGCATGCAGTGCGGTAACAACCTGAAGCAGTTGGGATTGGCGATTCTAAACTACGAATCAGCCAGCAAGCGCCTTCCATCGGGTTACAAAGGCTTCCCTGGAATCGGAGTGGACAACGAGCAAGAGTATGCGTTCACCATTCCCATTCTCCCTTACATCGAACAGGGGCCGCTTTACGCGAACATGATGGCTCGTGCACGTCCATCGGGTCCTGGATTGCCAAGGCCATGGGCGGGCGAAAATGGCTATCACGACGCAGCCCAACAAGCTTGGGGTCGTACCAACAAAAACTGGGCGGTTGATTTGCCCGCGTTCATCTGTCCATCAGATGCGCCACCTCCGAACCGTGTTGAGAGCCCAAGCTTGCTGAACTACAAAGGAAGCATGGGGGATACGTTCTTCCAAAACCACTTCCCAGCTCGCGAATGGGGCCCTCGGGATAACCGTGGTGTGTTCCACCTAAATCGTTGGCTTTCGTTGGCTCAAATCACCGACGGTACTTCGAACACTGTTTTGCTGTCCGAAGTAGCTGGTGGTGGTGGACCACGCGATATTCTTGGCGGTGTTGCTCAAGGTATCTTCGCTTGGACACCTGCTTCCTGCTTGGCTCGCGTTACAACTGTCAACGGCAGACGTCAATTGTCCGGCAACGTGCGTGAAGTCTTCCGCCCAGTGTCCGGCCGTGCTTGGGACGGTCGTCCATACTTCTCCGGCGTTACAACTATGCTGCCACCCAACGGCCCGCACTGTAACTGGGGTGATGGTGACTGGAACGAGTCGATGGTTCCAGCAAGTAGCTTCCACACCGGTGGAGCTCAAGCTTGTATGTCAGACGGATCGGTGCACTTCGTTTCCGACTCGATCGATACTGGTAATCCAAACGTAATCCAACAACGTCCTGCCGGTGAAGGTGGACCTGAGATTTTCAGTGGTCCTTCAGCCTATGGTGTTTGGGGTGCTCTTGGTAGCCGCCTCGGTGGTGAAGCCAACGCGTCGATTACCCAATAAGATTGAACTAGTTGAATTGATTTCAATTCGAACTGCCTACTGCGTGCGTGCGGCTTAATCTCCGCACGCCGCTTCATTTTAGCCTCATCACATATTAGGAGTTTTCTATGTTTTTACGAATAATTGGATGCTTGGCTCTGTTGCTATTCGCATCCTGTGGCGGCGAACGCCTAACCAAAGTTTCCGGAAAAGTTACCTACAAAGGCAAGCCAGCGGTGAATGCTACCGTTATCTTCACCCCAGTTGGCGGTGGAATAACCGGAGCCTCTACAACTGACGCTAACGGCCTGTACTCGCTCAGCTCACAACTCGGTGCTGGCGTACGCGCTGGTGCGTACGAAGTCAGCATCAAGTCGCAAGCCAAGCCTGTTGGTGAGAGCAATCCGATGGCAGGCCTCGAACCAGGCTCACCCGAGTATGCGGAAGCCTACCGAAATGCGTCGAGTTCAAGTCGCGACAAGAAGACCTACAAGTTAGCCGTCGACCCCAACGCGATTCCTGAGAAGTACGCCGGGGGAGAACTCAAGGCATCGGTAGACGCTGTACCTACGCAGACCATCGACTTTACCCTCGAGTAGTGCATTCCTCGTTGATCGCCACCATGCGTGGAGCGTCAAGCTTCGATTTTAGGGTGGCACGCCCTGAGGCTCTGCGAAGGGCGTGTCGAATTACGCCGGAACCACGCCCTTCGCAGAGCCTCAGGGCGTG